>CAXTPJ010000721.1:0-2353 GCA_964245855.1 uncultured Ferruginibacter sp.
CATCTGGAAATTTTTTACAAATAAACGAATTACCATTCAAAATTACTGTGGCTCCTGGCCCAGCATGAAAGTAAATTTAAAGGCGCTTTTAAGTGGTTCGCCGGCTTTGATGCGGTCGAAACCAATACCATAGTCAAACCCTAACAGGCCAAACATTGGCAGGAAGAAACGCATACCCAACCCGGCAGAACGACGGAGTTTGAAAGGATTGTAATCTTTAAAACTGTACCATCCATTGGCTGCCTCAAAAAATGCCAACCCATAAATAGTACTGCTCGGGTTAGTGCTGAATGGATAGCGCAACTCAACCGTGTATTTGTTGTAGATGGTGAAGAACTGGCTTGGGGTTACGTTTTCCGGGTTTACTTTCGGATCGGAGTTGGAATAAACCGGGTATCCCCTGTGGGCAATGATATCATAACCCAGCAAAGCAAAGTTGTTACTTAAACCGGCATCACCCAACTGGAAACGCTCAAACGGGGAGATGTCTCTTTTGCTGCTGTATTTGCCGATAAAGCCATATTTGGCAGCTACTTTTAAAATAAACTGGCGGTTTTTATCTTCTCCTTTTGCTATACCGATCGGCACATAATATTCACCGTTGAATAACCATTTGTGAAACTCAGGAAATTTAAACTGGTTGTCGGTTTCTTTGATGATACCCAGCAAAGAGTAAGGCAACGTAAACTGGCCACTCAGCAAAAAGTTAGATCCACCGGTTGGGAAGATCGGGCTACCCTGTGATGCATTACGGGCCAATGCCAAACGCAAACTGATGTTGGTAGATGTACCATTACTTAAACCACCGAAACCACTTACTGCATAGTTCCTTAATTTATATTGCTGAAAGTTAAGCGAAGTAATGAGGGAGAAATAATCATCCGGCCATTTTAACTGCTTGCCCAACGAAACACTGGCGCCTATAATACTGAGGTAAGAAGTATCACCGCAGGTGCGGCAATAGTTACCATAAATATCGTAAGCGTTAGACTGCTTGGTATTATAGAAACTCACAGAGAAAGAGTTACGCTTTTTTCCACCCAACCATGGCTCTGTAAAAGACAGGTTGTAGGTACGGAAAGCCCGGCCATTGGATTGTATCCTGGCGCTCAATTTTTGACCGCTGCCAGATGGCAATGGATCCCAGGTTTTTTTGTTGAAAATATTGTTGATGGAGAAGTTATTAAAGGTAATACCCAGTGTACCTGTTAACCCGATACCGCCACCAAAACCTGCTGATAACTCCAACTGGTCATTCGATTTTTCTTCTACCGCCCAGTTGATATCTACTGTTCCGTTATCAGAATTTGGCACTACGTTCGGAACAATTTTTTCAGGGTTGAAAAAGCCTAACTGGCCTAATTCCCTTTGTGTACGGATGATATCGGAGCGGCTGAACTTTTCTCCGGGTATGGTCCTTAATTCCCTGCGGATTACATAGTCTTTGGTTTTATCATTACCGCTGATATCAATTTTACCAATGGTTGCCTGCGGACCTTCCTGCATCCTGATTTCAAAGTTGATGGTATCATTGTACACTGATGTTTCAACAGGTTCCACCCTGAAAAAGAGGTAACCATCATCCATGTACAAACTCTGGATATCGCCGCCTTCTGCAGTCATTTGTTTTCCCAAACGTTTGTTCAACACATCCAGGTTGTAGATATCACCTTTTTTAATTCCCAGGAAAACATTGAGCAATGAATCTGAATACTTGGTGTTTCCTCTCCAGGCGATATCACCAAAATAATACTGGCTTCCTTCGTTTACTTTAATGTGAATATCAACATTGCCTTTTGCATTGGGAATGGTGGTATCTGCCACAATCGTTGCATCCCTGTATCCTTCTGCATTGTAATAGTTCAACAGGCTTTCTTTATCTTCTTCATATTTCTGCGGATTGAATTTTGAAGAGCTGAATAATTTAAACCGGAAGTATGGATCGATATAATCTTTTGTTTTGGAAATAGACAAGTATCCGGTTTCTTTTACATATTCTTTAAAAGAAACCGCCCTGCTGGTATCGCTATAAGGGCTGCTGTATTTTATAGGATGAAGTGTAAAGCGGGACATTTCTTTGGTACCCTTCATCTGCTTCTTTAATTTATTATCAGGGATACTTTCGTTGTCGGCGAAATTGACAGAGTTAACTTTTACTTTATTTCCTTTATTAACGTTGAAAATCAATACCACTGCATTAGGAACATTGGTTGCCGGTTCTTCTTTCAGCGTTACAGTTGCATTGCGATAGGCTTTATCTGCAAAGAATTTTTTGATGATGTCTACAGCGCTCACCTTCATGTTATCCGTCACCACTTTATCCCTCGACAAAGCAATCTTTGCTTCCAGGTCG
>CAXTPJ010000722.1:0-2347 GCA_964245855.1 uncultured Ferruginibacter sp.
ATACAGCGCTACGGATAACAATAATTTGCTTTCCAACATTGCCAGCTATACCATCCCGGTCATAGGGCAGCAGCAAGGGATTTTAACGGTTAACCTCGTAGGCTTTACTGCCAAACTGGAAAAGAAAAAAACGATCCTTAACTGGCAGACAACCCAGGAATTGTACACCAGCTATTTTGAAATTCAAAAAAGTACCGACGGAAAAAACTTTGAAACATTTGCTACCATCACATCTAAAGGATATGTAGCCACCAATGATTACGAAGCAACCGACGACCTGTTTTTTACCAACAGCAAAACAATTTACTACCGCCTTAAAATGGTTGACCTGGCTGGCAATGCTAAGTTTTCACCATTAACAAGCGTTCAGCAGGATGAAGCCGTAACCGGCAGCATCGTTAAAATATGGCCATCGCCTTTTGTAAACGAATTGAATGTATCTTATAACAGCACCGCAACCGAAAAAGTAAAAATCAGTCTTTTCAGCTTCAATGGCGCAGCAGTTTTCACCGGCAGTTACCCGGTAAAAAAAGGATATAATATTATTACCATCAACCAGGCACAGTCAATACCTTCCGGCACTTACCTGCTTACCCTAAGCAATGCGGCAAAGAAGGAAACAGTAAAAGTGGTGAAGTATTAAACCATTTTTTATTCAACAGGACAAGGAGCTTAACGGCTCCTTTTTTGTTTTGCAGGAACCTGTTGATTTTATTATATTGCGGTATGGCTTTAAAACAACTATATCACGGCAGTAAAGAGTATGATCAAATGGTACAGTTGCGGTATGAGATCATGCGGAAACCACTGGGGCTTAGTTTTTCCAGCGAAGAATTACAGAAAGAAAAAGAAGATATATTGATTGGCGCTTTTGATGAAGATGAAATAATCGGCTGCTGCCTGCTGAGTAAAATTGACCAGCAATGTACCCGCCTCAGGCAAATGGCAGTTCAAAAAAATAAACAGGGCATGGGCGTTGGCGAATCGATGATTGCCTTTGCAGAAAATGTTGCCCGTGACAGGGGTTTTAAAACCCTCATGATGCATGCCCGTGTAACAGCCATCGGCTTCTACGAAAAATTCGGCTACAAAACCAAGGGCGATGAATTTATAGAAGTCAACATCAAGCATTTTGTAATGGAAAAAAAATTGATGTAAATCGAAACGCTAAACGATCATCTTTATTCATCCCGGTAAAATCCATTTTGGCTGTCAGCAGTTAATTCCTCTCAACTTCAGTCCCGGCTGTACATTACAAATCCGGCACAGCAGCCAACACACATTGCCTCACCGTGTTTTCCATTTCCATCCGGCAGCTTTTAAGCAGTTAATCGTCACTCAGCAGTTGATTGTTTGTCACATTTAACACCCCAATCCTTTTGGCTTGATTTTATGTTTGGTTACGTTGCACTAAAAACAATTACTATGAACATAAGATTGCTTTTTTTATTAATTGCATTAGCAGCAGTTTCCTGCAACAGCAACGGGCCCACCCAACAGCCTGGAACCCATGCAGACAGTAACATTACAAAAAATACTGAACTTGGTACGGAACGAAGAGATACAATTGCCAACAAACAAATTGGCAACGAAATAAAATTGGCTTTTGATAAAGACAGCAGCACGCTAACCACGAGCGGACACATAGATTCTATTAACGCAACCATTATTTGTTACCTGCCGGTAAAACAGGGAAAACATTTATCTGCAACAGTACAGCCGGTAAAAGGTAATGGCAATGTACGCTTCAACCAGCTATGGTTACCGGATGGTAGTTCAGATGGGCCGTTTGGCAAAAAACTCGAATATGACCTGCATGGTTCAGGATTATACCAACTATACATTGGTGCAAGCAAAATGGCTGAAAACCCATACATTGGCAATTTTACTTTGACGGTCACAGTAAAGTACCCAAAAGGATTTTATTAGCACTACAAACGCCCGTCTATTACGCCGGATTGCAGTGAAAAGCCCGGTGAAGGGCCTCACCCGGCTCTCCAAAGGAGAGGTGGAAGAAGCTAAGCTGTTGCGCCGGACTTGCAACGAAAAGCCGGAAATTGTTGAATAAGAGCAGCGCCTATTTGCGTACCAATTAATCTTCAGTAATTTGTCAGTTTTAATATTTTTCTTTGCAACAGCAAGTGTTTTAAACCCTTAAAAATATTTTATTATGTGGTGGGTATATGCTTTACTGTCTGCACTGTTTGCTTCGCTTACCGCCATTTTTGCAAAAATGGGTGTGACTGCAGTCAACTCCAATTTGGCTACTGCCATTCGCACCATTATCATTTTGGTAATGGCCTGGTGCATTGTGTTTGCAAAGGGTAATCAAAAAGAACTGGCCACC
>CAXTPJ010000723.1:0-2342 GCA_964245855.1 uncultured Ferruginibacter sp.
TATAAAAAATGGCGGTACACTCCATTTTGAAATGGGTGGCCAACCCAACAAAACAAGGGGATTAGCAAATGCAGACAAACCTTTTTCCTTATCTAAAAAAGCGAATTGATGAATCAATATTTTAAAAAGGCATTATTGGGTGCCTTCTTTTTTACAGGTGCGCTAAATTGTTTTAGCCAACAAAAAAATTTTGTATCCAAAGTAAATACGCAGATCGGTAATAAAGGAAAAGGAGCAAGAAAAGAAGAAGCCTACCTGGAAGCAGGCTATACTTTTCCGGGTGCAGTGTCGCCTTTTGGCATGGTACAGTTTACACCTACTTTCTTTCACCCCGCCAAAGGATTTGTAGTAAACCAGATGAGTGGCGCCGGTTGCGAACACATGGGTAATTTTCCAACAATGCCGCTGGTGGGTAAACTTACTGTTTCACCTTATGATATGATGGGGCTTGATCCCGGCTTTACAATAAAAGAATCAACTGCCGGTTTTTATAAAGCAAAAGCCGGTAAGGTAGATTGCAACCTTACTGTTACAACCCGTACCGGTATGGCGTTGTATCAATATCCTGCGGATGTAAATGAAGGAACGATTGTGATTGGTTCCGGATTGAACGGCACCGTAATGAAAGATGCTTTCATAAAAATCACCGGGAAAAATACCTGCGAAGGATATGCTGATGGCGGAGAATTCTGCGGATCACCTGCCAATTACCGGGTATATTTTACGGCAGCATTTGATGTGCCATTCAGCAGCAAAGGAACCTGGAAGGATAAGGAGCTGTTGAAAGCAGATTCAGTAAGCGGACCATTTTCTGGCGCCTGGTTTACTTTCAATACCCAAAAGAATAAGAGCATCCGATACAAATTCGCCATCTCTTATGTATCGCTGGCAAATGCAAAAGAGAACCTGGAAGCAGAGAACAGCAATTGGGATTTCGAGAAAGTAAAAATGGATGTTGTTGCGAAATGGAATAACTACCTGGGACGGATAGACGCAAAAGGCGGTACAGCAGATCACAGTACTCAATTCTATACCCATTTGTACCATTCATTGATCCATCCCAATATTTGCAATGATGTAAACGGACAATACATTGGAGCTGATAATGCAGTGCATACAGTTGCCAAAGGGAATTATTACACAGCCTTCAGCAATTGGGACACTTACAGAACGCAAGTACAACTATTGGCGTTGTTGTTCCCGGAAGAAACCAGCCAGATGATGAGTTCAATCATCAGCTTTGCAGAACAGGGTGGTGGCGGCTTTCCGAGGTGGGTGCTGGCCAATACAGAAACCGGTATCATGCAGGGCGATCCAACAACTTTGCTGGTGGCAAACGCTTATGCATTCGGCGCTAAAAATTTTGATACCAAAAAAGCGCTTGAAGTAATGAGAAGAGGTGCAGAAGTGGATGGTACCAAATCTCAACAAATGCTCACCCGTCCGCACCTGCAGCAGTATCTTGATAAAGGTTATATACAGGCATCCATGAGCCTGGAATATGCTTCGGCTGATTTCGCTATTGCACAGTTTGCAAAACAAACTGCTGGTAACGATGCTTTATATAACACTTATTTGAAACGCTCCCAATCATGGAAGAACTTATACAATCCTGCTACCCACTGGCTGCAATCAAAGGAACCAAATGGTGACTGGAAAAAATATGATGAAGACTGGCGGGAAGCATCCTATAAAAATTATTTCTGGATGATCCCGCATAACCTGAAAGGGTTGGTGAATATCATGGGTGGCAATGCCGTAGCAGAAAAAAGACTGGATAGTTTTTTTGTCCAGATCAATGCATCTTACAACCAGGAATGGTTTGCAGCCGGCAATGAACCTGACTTCCAGGTGCCATGGACTTACAACTGGATCGGTAAGCCAGGCAAGACACAACAACTGGTTAAACGCATCATAAAAGAACAATACAGCAACAGGCCGAATGGCTTGCCGGGTAATGATGACCTGGGTGCAATGGGTGCCTGGTATGTGCTGGCCAACATCGGGTTGTTTCCTGTAGTACCTGCCGAACCTGGTTTTTCCATCAACAGTCCTTCCTTTCCCGATATCACTATTCAATTATCAAAAGGCAAACTGCATATCACAGGTGGTGATGAAAGCAAGCCATTCATTGCAAATTTAAAAGTGAATGGACAGGATCATAACAGTACGTGGCTGGCACTGGATAAGATTACAAACGGCGGCACCATGGTATTTACTTTATCAGATAACAGCCAGCAGAAATGGGGTGTAAATGATGCTCCACCATCTTTTGATATTGCTGCTGCTGAAGCTATACTACCTAATTGGGCATTAGGCCCGTTCATCCGCCCGGAAAATGT
>CAXTPJ010000724.1:0-2338 GCA_964245855.1 uncultured Ferruginibacter sp.
ATCACTGTTCTTTACATAGTATTCAAGCAATGGAAGCGCTTTGGCGAAATTTTTCTTTTCAAAATATATCTGCCCCATCAACTGCTTCATCTCTTTTTCATAATACAACCCTCCCCTGCTTAATGTGCTTTCACCATAACGCAGCGCTTCATCTTTTTTATTCTGAAAATAAAATATCTCTGCTATGTAATAGGGTACTACACCTTTGTATTCCTCCTTGCTTTCTACCAAACGAAATGATTTTAATGCTTCGTTGTATTGACGATCGTAGTAAGCAATAAAGCCATAATAATAATTGGCAGGAATGTAATATTTGTTATCCGGCAACTGGTGTATCTCGTTGAACAATGGCTTTGCTTTCGCAAAATTTTTCAGGTTAAAATAACAATAACCCATTTCAAATTTTGCATCCGCCAATTCTTCGTTGCTTAAATTATCCAGGCCAGCCTGTTCATAATAACGGATGGCCCTGCTAAAATCATCCTTCTCAAAATAAAATTTGCCCAAATGATAATTCATCAATTGGCCACGGGGTTCGTTGTTTACCCAATCAATGTATTGGTTGGCCTCCTGCTCTGCAATCGGCAATCGAAGTTTTAAACGGCAGACAATAAAATAATAATTTACATCATCATGGAGATAACTGTAATTGCTCCGCTGGTTATCCGGATACTGCTGCTTAACCGCTTCCAGCAAGGGATACGCCAGGGCATATTGCTTTTTTACAAACAGTTCTTTGGCTTCTTTAAATTGTTTTTCCCGATCAGTAAATACATTCGTTTGTTGTGAAAAGGCAGCAAAAGAAAATAAGAAAAAAACTATGAGGAGTGCTTGATGCTTCTTAATCATGTTGATTGATCCGTTCATTTTAGTTGTTGCAAAATTAGCCTATCAGCGGGCAAGGCAAACATCATTCCAAAGCAATTGTTAATAAGTGGATAACTACCAAAGCAACGAATGTACATTGGCTGCCCGTTAAAAAAAAGGTAAAGTAAATTGCTTTATTATTACTTTAGCGCTTACAACAATTCTTTAAAATTTCAATACAATGAAAAAGCTGTTATCAACAAAATATTCTGCCGGTGCTTTTAATTTTGCCATGTTAGTATTACGTTTTGGCCTGGGTGTTTTAATGGCCAATCATGGTTTTCAAAAACTGTCGCACTTTGCAGCAATGAAAACAAAGTTCATGAGTTTTATGGGCCTCGGGGCTACTACTTCTTTATGCCTTGTGATATTTGCAGAGTTCTTTTGCTCTATCTTTTTAATTCTTGGTTTATTTACAAGGCTGGCTACCGTGCCATTAATAATTGCCATGGGCGTTGCCGTGTTTATGGCGCACAAAGGTGAAATTTTTGGTGATGGCGAACATGGTTTATTATTCCTCATCGGCTACATTGTTTTATTGTTTGTTGGGCCGGGTAAAATCAGTGTGGATGGCATGACCGGTAAATAATTCACCATGAGAAAAAACGATGTAATTCAACTGGCCGTTATCATATTGGGATTGATCATTGCATTCCTTTCCATTCAATATGTATTATCTGTTATGGGCAGCATGGTCTATGCTTTTTCTGCAGGCGATTTTTCTGCTGCCTCCTTCAGCGGTGTAATCCCTGTTATGATACTCGCTGTACTACAGGGCGCCATCAGTTTTATTGTTGTATCAAAATCAAAAGGCATCGCTGCTACCATCTATCAACGATCCGGCATTGGCACCGGTTTTAAAATCATCAGCCAGCCGGAAGACCTGTTGTTTGTTTTGCTCATCATCATTGGGTTTTATTTTTGGTAATAATATACTTGATTAACTGTTTTTTTTGATGGTAAAGTTAAAAGATGTATTGTATAAAACAAATGAGGCAACGTGTTCAATTGACTAAAGAATCATTTATTTTCAATCTAAAAGATTTGGGGGCAGAAAAAATAATTGATAACCACTGGAGAGTTAGGGGAGAGGGATTTGATTATTTATTCGCTATAAACAATAACCCTTTGTCACTAAGCGTATCAATGAAAATAAATGTTTCAGAAGAAAAAAGGTATTCTGATGTTTTTCGGGATGTCTTGTTAGATAAAATAATTGATTTAAGACAGTTGCTCTCCATTTCTTTCTGGACGAAAGATTTGTATGCTCTTTCTGAAACTATCTAATCCCCACGTAGCGGCATCTTGAAGTATTTTATATATGCTATCTCTATATTCGTTTTCTGTTAGTAAAGTGTCAAAAGGTTTAGGTTGTAGAGACAGTTCAAGCGCTTCTTTTATTTTACTTACAGCGTGGTTTTGCACTTCGTTGTTAAATTCTTCCGAATCTGTCGGAATGCTCATTAACTCT
>CAXTPJ010000725.1:0-2336 GCA_964245855.1 uncultured Ferruginibacter sp.
ATCATGTTTAAATGCCTTAAATATGTCTTTGTAAACCAGCATCGGCAACACATGAAAATAGTGCAACTTGCTCAATAATTTGCTGCTCATTATTTGCTGGTGACCGCCAAATGGCATCTGCCAAGGTGGAAAACCGAAGAATATCAATCCACCCGGATTTAAAAAACTTTTCATCCAGGCAATCAGTTTCTTTTGGTCGTGAATGTGTTCTATCACATCTTTTAAAATAATGAGATCAAATTTCCCTTGCAGTTCCCGTTCAATATCCACCTTGTAAATATCCTTTGATACAAAACTGATCTGCCCCTTTTCCAGCTCTTCTTTCATGAACTGGCGGGCCAAAATCAATCTTGGTTCATCCAGCTCCACCCCTACTGTAATACATCCTTTTTCTGTAAATGCCCTTAACACACCGGCTTCGGCACAGCCAATTTCCAGCACCCGCATACCCGGTTTAATGGGCATCACTTTTTCTACAAAAGGCACAATAAAACTGCGGGCATTTTGCGCCTGCATTCCAAAGTATCTTTTTTTATCGGTATGAAAGTCGAACATTATTCAAGAGGTTGAAAGTTGTTGAATGTGGTTGAAGATTGTTTATGCTTCCTGCACTGCAGCTCCTTCTACGAGGTCAACTTCAATTTTTAAATTTTCAATAATAAAATCCTGGCGGCTTGGTGTGTTTTTTCCCATGTAATATTCCAGCAATTGCTGTATATGGGTTTCGGGCAACATCATCACCGGTTGCAGCTTCATATCTGTATTAATGAATTTTGCAAACTCATCCGGACTGATCTCTCCCAATCCTTTAAAGCGGGTAATCTCCGGTTTGCCGGTTAATTTCTTTATCGCCGCCTGCTTGGCCGCTTCATCATAACAATAAATAGTTTCCTGCTTGTTGCGTACCCTGAATAACGGTGTTTCTAAAATATACACATGGCCATTCTTCACCAGGTCTGGAAAAAACTGCAAAAAGAAAGTCATTAGTAACAACCGAATGTGCATACCATCTACATCGGCATCGGTGGCAAACACAATATTATTATACCGCAACCCTTCATAACCTTCTTCAATATTCAGCGCATGTTGCAATAAGTTGAACTCTTCATTTTCATACACCACTTTTTTAGTAAGGCCAAAACAGTTCAACGGTTTACCCCGTAAGCTAAATACTGCCTGCGTTTCAACCCGCCTTGCTTTGGTGATGCTTCCGCTTGCACTGTCTCCTTCCGTAATAAAAATGGTACTTTCTTTTTGCTTTTCTGCAATCAGGTCTTTGTCTTTTCCTGATGCTTCATCATTGTAATGAAACTTGCAATCTCTCAATTTTTTATTGTGCAGGTTGGCTTTCTTCGCCCTTTCATTGGCCAGTTTGCGTATACCCGATAATTCTTTTCTTTCCCGTTCGCTTTGTTCAATACGTTTCTTTAACGCCTCCGCTGTGGCAGCGTTCCTGTGTAAAAAATTGTTGAGTTCCTTTCCTAAAAATTCACTCACAAAATTCTTCATAGATGGCCCGTTCTCATACACCGTTTGTGAACCCAGTTTTGTTTTGGTCTGGCTTTCAAATACCGGCTCCTGCACCCTTACCGACACTGCCGCACAAATGCTGCTGCGGATATCGGCTGCATCATAATCTTTCTTAAAAAACTCCCTGACTGTTTTAATATACCCTTCCCTGAAAGCTGCCAAATGCGTACCGCCCTGTGTGGTAAACTGGCCGTTTACAAAGCTGTAATATTCTTCGCCATAAGTGCCTTCATGGGTGATGGCTACTTCAATATCTTCTCCTTTCAAATGAATGATCGGGTAACGTATCTCGTCGGCGTTAGTCTTGCGTTGCAGCAGATCAAGCAGGCCGTTTTTGCTTACATAGCGCTTGCCGTTCAGGTTCATTACCAAACCGGCGTTCAGGTAACAATAGTTCCAAAACTGGTTATCCAAATATTCCTGTACAAAATGAAAATTTTTAAAGATCGAATCATCCGGTATAAAGGTTACAAAAGTGCCGTTCTCTTCTTTGGTAGCAACTTCTTTGTGTTCTTTGGTGAGGTTGCCTTTGGCAAATTCCGCCATTTTTTCTCTGCCTTCCCTATAACTGGATACTTTAAAATAGTCGCTCAATGCATTCACCGCTTTGGTACCCACACCATTCAATCCCACACTTTTTTGAAACGCCTTGCTATCGTATTTGGCGCCGGTGTTGATCTTGCTTACCACATCTACTACTTTACCCAGCGGAATACCACGACCATAATCCCTCACCGTAATTTCTTTTCCATTGATGTTTACATCCACATGTTTGCCGTAGCCCATGGTATGTTCATCAATACAGT
>CAXTPJ010000726.1:0-2332 GCA_964245855.1 uncultured Ferruginibacter sp.
CTGCTTCAATAGAAGCTTACTTCCCTGGAGATACTAAAGGTTGGAAAAGATTTTTAACTCAAAATATTCGGTCAGACATTGCCGTAAAAAACAATGCACCGGCTGGCATCTATACAGTAAGAATAAAATTTACCATTGATAAAAAGGGAACTGTGTTCAATATGCAATCAGTAACGAATTCCTGCTATGGTATGGAAGAAGAAGTGATCAGGGTTTTGATGAAAAGCCCAAAATGGAATCCAGCCAGCAACAAAGGAAAATATGTAAACAGTTACCGGGTTCAACCGGTTATTTTTGAAGTAGACAAAAATCACATCCAATAACAGGCGAATAAATTGATCGCCTGTTATTGGATGATTAATTATCTCTTTAAAATTTTTATTTCCACTCTCCTGTTATTACTTCTTTCAACTTCTGTTTTTTCAGGGAAGGGTGTGATTGGATTTTGATGCCCAAATCCTTTGAACTGTAACCTTGCCGAAGCCACGCCGTTTTGATTCAGGTAAGCACAGATCTCCCTCGCCCTGTTCTCCGATAAATTCCATGTTCGTGTATCCCTGTCAAAGCCATCATTGATGCCGGCCTGGCAGCAGATATGGCCTTCCACCGCAATCTCCAGCGATGGGTTCTTTTTCATCACGTCTGCCAGCTCTAACAAAACAGGAAACGATTGTGGAATGATGATATGTGTACCACCATAAAAATTCAGGTTCTTTAATACAATATTTTTACCTGCCGTTACCAGCGTGTCTTTTATCTGCTCAGCAAGGCTTTTGGTATTGCTGGTATCAACAGTTCCGGCAGCCACAATTTCTTCTTCAACCTCTTCACCCTGCACCATAATTTCTACCCTCCTGTTTTGGTACATCTCCTGTTCACCATGATTGCGGTTCAGTGGCCGGCGTTTGCCAAAACCCTTTTCTTCAATTATGTTAGCAGCAGCAAAACCTTTTTTCACCAGGTAATTTTTTACAGCATGGGTTCTTTTTAAAGAGAGCGCATCATTGTATTCATAACCAGCCATGATATCCGTATGGCCATACAATTTGATTGTTACATCAGGTTTATGCGCTGCTATAAAACTATCTAATACAGTACTGGCATCGCTTGTAAGGTTATACTTATCCAGGTCGAAGTGTACATTAAATCCTTTGTGTTGGGCATGGCAGTTGTATAGCAACAACAGCAGGCAATAGCAGAGTAATATTTTTTTCATACATGTTTGTTTTATGTATAAACTGCTTTACCGTTAAAAATGGTTGGTATAATTTTATTGATTTTATAACCAGGCTGTGAAAATAATTTTATGAGACGGGCTTTTACAGCTCATAGCAACTGCATTGGCGACGCTCCGTTCAACTTCAGTTTTTTATGGCAACTGGTAAATACAGTTTTCTACAAATCTATCTCCATACCTTATTAGCCAACAAAAAAATGCACACCTAACAGGTATGCATAGTTGCAAAATAAAAAAATAAGTTATAGACTATTACCTTCCTTTGGAAAGACGATCGTTGGCTTGAATTGCTTTGCTTCTTCAAAATCCA
The DNA here is from genome assembly GCA_964245855.1 of uncultured Ferruginibacter sp. GTDB lineage: Bacteria > Bacteroidota > Bacteroidia > Chitinophagales > Chitinophagaceae > Ferruginibacter. Next base: position 1,548 of record CAXTPJ010000726.1, read on the forward strand.
TCAGCGCATAAGAGATTACAATTACGATATCACCTTCGGCGCCTTTTCTTGCAGCAGGGCCATTTAGACAGACGATGCCACTCCCCCGTTTTCCTTTGATGATGTATGTTTCCAAACGTTCGCCATTGTTTACATTCACTACCTGAATCTTTTCATTTTCGATCAGGTTAGCAGCGTCCATCAGGTCTTCATCAAGGGTAAGACTTCCAACATAATTCAAATTGGCTTCAGTAATGACAGCCCGGTGTATTTTCGATTTTAATATTTGTATTTGCATACTGCAAATGTAGTGGCTCTATAAATATTACCAAGTTACAGCTACTTCTTTAAAATGACCTCTTTGTTTCAACAGGGTAATGTTAACTGTTACCACTTTTGTTGAGATGGTAGCTTTAGCAAAATGAATTCGTATAATCCTTTTCAATTCGTGCAATAAAAATTGTACGCTTAATTGATCGCAGCACCATTCCTTATCTCTTCGCTTGCCCTTACCAAAATGCTATCCCCCTTCGTCAAAGTCCCAAATACTTCTGCCTTTTCCTGTTGCACCCTTCCTTTTTGCACCGGCAGCCACTGGGCTTTTCCATTGTTCGATTTAATGATGTACACACCTTCTGCATTGCTGATGATGGCAGTTTCAGGCACTATAAAAGCACTGTCTTTTGCAGGCAGGGGAATGGAAATTTCTGCCACCATGCCGGGCAATAATTTTTTATCATTGTTCACCACATCCATTTCAATCCGTTGTGAACGAAGCCTGTTATCCAATGCCCCGGCAAGGCGCT
>CAXTPJ010000727.1:0-2330 GCA_964245855.1 uncultured Ferruginibacter sp.
CAACCGGATTTTTTTTGAAAAGCAAAAAGCTGTCGGCGTAAAAAAGAAACTGGTGGGTATTGAAAAGCTGGAAGAAGGCATTGCCCGTCATGGTTACGACATGGAAACTTATGAAGGCGAAATAATCGGCACAGTAACTTCCGGTACCATGGCGCCATCATTGGGTAAAGCAATCGGGATGGGGTATATTGATGTACAACATGCAACCCTCGATACAGAAATTTACGTCAGCATCCGCAACACGCTGCTGAAAGCCAAAGTGGTAAAAATACCTTTTGTTTAATTGATAATTGTTGAATTGATAATTGATAATTTTTTAGCTTAATACATTCTTTATGTTTTTTACTGATAAATAAAATACTGCTGCCGGAAACAAAAACATTATCAATTATCCATTAAAAAATGTCCCGCATTCACCTCACCACTTTTATTGCTGCTCCTGTTGAGCGGGTGTTTGATTTAAGCCGGAGCATTAACCTGCACAAAATTTCTACAGCGCATACGGAGGAAAAAGTTATTGCCGGTGTAATAAGTGGACTCATCAACATGAACGAAACCGTTACCTGGCAGGCAAAGCACCTGTTTAAATTGCGGCAGTTTACATCTAAAATAACGGCCATGCAATTGCCGGATTCTTTTACAGACGAAATGACCGAAGGCGATTTCAGCAGCTTTAAACACGACCATCATTTTAAAGCAACCAGCAACGGAACCATCATGATAGATGTAATAGAATTTGAAAGTCCGTTTGGTTTACTGGGTAAACTGGTTAACCGTTTTTACCTGCAAAATTACCTGCAGCAATTACTGGAAAAAAGAAACCAGGTGATAAAAGAATATGCTGAAACAAATAAATGGAAAGCGATATTGACAAATTAATTTGATTGAACATGAACACAACCAAACCATCTTTATATACTTCCCTCTCTCCCGCTTTATTGCATTTGTATGATGTTAGCAGCAGCATCGTGGTTATCATTGATGTGCTGCGGGCAACTTCTACCATTGCTACTGTTTTGTTTAACGGCGCTAAATACATTATCCCGGTTGACAGTGTTCCGGAATGCATCCGCCTGGGAAAACAGATTGAAGGCATCACCGCCGGCGAACGGGATGGTAAAGTAGCCGAAGGTTTGGCGTATGGCAATTCGCCCTTTGAGTATCCTGAATCTTTCATAAAAGATAAAGTGCTGGTGCTTACTACCACCAATGGAACCAAGTTGCTGCACATGGCATTGAGTAAATCCGCCAAAGGCATCATCACCGGTTCGTTCCCGAACTTGTCTGCTGTGTGCGATTATTTAGTGGCACAAAAACAACCCGTTATTTTGGGTTGTGCCGCCTGGAAAGACCGGGTAAATATTGAAGACACCTTATTTGCCGGCGCCGTTATCAACCGCATCAAAGATCATTTTGATATCAATTGCGATGCTTCTGCCATCGCCGAAAATATGTACCTGGATGCAAAAGCTGACCTTTATGAATTTATGAAAGCCAACAACGCTTCCCACTATCACCGCCTAACCAATTATGGTTTGGAAAAAGACATCCGTTATTGCTTAACGCCCGACCTGGCCAATGTACTGTGTGTGTTTGCTGATGGAAAACTGGTGGCGGTAAAATAATTTTAATTTGATTTTGTTCCCGGCCTTAGTAACATCAATTGAGCTTCATTGGCGTCGCACTCTTGTGCTATATTTCTTTATTCAGCAAATACTTCAAACGGATTTGATTTTCCGAAACACATTTACACCAGTTGCATCATTCTTTGTAGTTAAAACCAGTAACCGGGTTAGCCACATCTTTTGGTTCGGTCACGCCAGGGGCGTGATTGAAAAAATGCGGAGCAAATTTTTTCAAAGAAGCAAAAGCGGTGGCGTTCCGGTTACGCTGCCTCACCGACGGCAGAGGTGAAATCAATAAGTTAAAAAAGGGGTGCAAATAAAAAAGCTCAACAGCGATTTGCTGCACAAGAGTGCGACGCCACTGAAGTTTGGCCAGCGTACAACTGCCGGTTACCAAAACCTTTTTCAAATCAGTTTATTTCTTTATAAACTTTTCATTTCCTTTTCTACCCTCATTTATTTTTCGTTACTTTTGCAAATTGCCTTTTTCGCAACCAGCAAACTGGATAGAAAACGGCTATCGTACATCTAAAAATCCAGACCACTTTGGCTTTATCGCACTTAATCAAATACGTTTACAATACCGGATCCGATGAGGTTATCCGCAGGGGGAAAAAAATTCATGCTTCCGGTTATGTTGAACTGGCCGAGCATGACGACCTGCTGAACGCCGTCACTTTTAGGGTAAAGGATGATACGTACAGC
>CAXTPJ010000728.1:0-2325 GCA_964245855.1 uncultured Ferruginibacter sp.
GTGTTACTGAATAATACCGATCCCAAACTGGTAAACATGGAAATGGATTTGGGCTGGGTAGTTGTTGCAGGAAAAGATCCACTGGAATATTTTGATAAATACAAAGGCCGTTTCCCTTTATGGCACCTGAAAGATATGAGCCGGGCAAAAAAGAAAAGCACCGAATTTGGCAAAGGCGACCTGAACGTATCATTAATGCTGGAACGCAGCGAAGCGGCCGGATTAAAATATTTTTTTATTGAACAGGAAGAATATACTGAAAATGCTTTTGCCAGTATGAAGGATAACATGAAATACCTTTCAAAATTGTAGCAGTCAAATTATTTCCCTTTTAGCTTTTTGTACAAAAACTTACGCACCAAAAAAACCAGTAACTGATGTTTAAAGAAGCGATTGAAAGGGTAGCCGATTTTACAAGGCCGGTGCATACCATCACCCGAACCTACGCAGGCAAACAGATTATTCCCGGTGCTGCAACGTTATTTTTTGTAAACGAAGAAGGTTATGCAGTTACCTGCAAGCATGTGGTGGAACATTTGAATGCTTCGGAAACTTTAAATAAAACTTTTACTGATTTTAAAACAGAGCGTAACCGGCTTGCTCATGATAATAAATTCAAGACAAACCTGAAAGGGTTGGAATTGAAATACAAGTACAATCCAGAAGCAATGGTGCAGATGAAAAATTCATTTGTGGATTGTGTTGACAGCCTCTCAGGTTTTAACTGGCATGTACATCCGGATTATGACTTGGCGATAATAAAATTTGAAGGTTTTAATACAATTGGCTACACCGGCCATGCAGTATTTAAAAAGAGCCCGGCACAAATTTACCAGGGTGATTTCCTTTGCAGGCTTGGTTTTCCTTTTCCTGAGTTTACCAATTTTAAATACAACGAGGCGGCTGATGATATTGAATGGACCAGTACCGGGCTAAACGCTTCGCCAAGGTTTCCGATGGAAGGGATGGTAACGAGGTTTTTAGCTGACAGTAAATTGTATGGTATCGAATTAAGCACACCCGGCTTGAAAGGTCAAAGCGGCGGGCCGTTGTTTAACCAGCAGGGCATTGTTTGCGGTATGCAATTCTCTACCAAACATTTGCATTTAGGCTTTGATATGATCGACAAAGAAATTACGGTAAACAACAAACAAAAAACGATCTCCGATTATTCTTTTATTCATTTGGGGCAATGCATTCACAGTGATGTGATAAAAGATTTCTTAAGGGAGAAACAAGTGAAATTTTACGAAGAAGAATAAGAAGCTGTTTTGAGTTAAATAATCATTTTTGGATTATAGGGAAAGGAGAATAAAGAACTACAGTACAGAGTAGTTATTTTTCCCTTTCTCCAAAAGGAAAAAATAAGAAAATCATATTTGCACATGAAGTTCAATAGTATTCCTGAAGCTAAGTATAAATCAAATTAATAACTCAAATAGTTCCAAAAACTGTTGCCTCAACTAAATTTGGTATTTTCTAAAAAAACGAAATACTAACAAAATCATATTGCCACAGAAACTGGATTATATTTCCAAAGCCCATAACAAAAATCAAATTGATAATTTTACAGCATTCCCCAATAAAAAAGAGCCTGACAGAATCAGGCTCTTTTTTTATAACTAGTTAGTAGATTACCACCTGTTACCACCGCCACCACGGCTGCTAGCGTAACCGCCACCACTACGGTTGTTTGAATATCCACCACGGCTTCCGCTGCTTCTTTCTTCTCTTTCTTTTGCTACAGAAACTGAAATAGCACGGCCAGAAATTTCTTTGCCATTAAGGCCAGCCATTGCTTCTTTTCCTTCATCTTCAGAAGCCATTTCTACAAAACCAAAACCACGTGAGCGGCCGGTTTCCCTGTCAGTAATAACTTTAGCAGAAGATACTTCGCCAAATTGTGAAAAAAGTTCGTTCAACTCAGCATCGTTTGTGTTGAAACTCAGGTTTGAAACATAAATGTTCATGTTCTTAAAATTGATTAAATAAAAAAATAAAATACCTGTGATGGTAACTAAAGGCTGAATTTTAAGAAGAGAAAACTAATACGTTGGAGAAGTAAAAAATTGAATCTATCTGTAAAACGGTTGGCTCATTGAGCTATTATCACAGGGCAAATATAGGGGGAATGTTTGATACCAGCATTTTTATTTTTTGCCGACGCAATGTGGATAAGCATTTCAGCTAATGGAGCAATAATCTATACTTTAAAACGTTGCGCCGAAGCAGGTGTAATTTTATTACAAGCCCTCATATTTTAAGGGGCGGCTTTGTTATAAATATTGTTCTGCTAAAATCTGCTGCATAAAAATTCACTATCCA
>CAXTPJ010000729.1:0-2322 GCA_964245855.1 uncultured Ferruginibacter sp.
AGTTGAAGTTGATGGCGGTTATCATCAATTACCTGAAATAAAAATAAGCGATGAAGAAAGGACACAACAATTAAACAAATTTGGTTTTAAAGTCATCCGTTTTAACAATGAAAAAATAATAAATCAACTGGAAGTTGTACTTGAAACAATACAAAAAGAATTAAGCGAACTGCCTGATAAAAAAACAGCGCTTGAAAGTATTGAACTGCAAAAAGTCTCCCCCACCGGGGGAGATTTAGAGGGGGCCCCAGTCCTCGGCATCACCGGCACCGGTGGTGCAGGCAAATCATCTGTAACCGATGAAATCGTTCGCCGTTTTTTGAATAATTATACTGATAAAACCATTGCGGTTATTTCAGTGGATCCATCGAAGAAGAAGACTGGTGGGGCTTTGCTGGGCGACCGTATCCGGATGAATTCCATCTCTTCTCCCCGTGCGTACATGCGGAGTTTGGCTACCAGGGAAAGTGAAAAGGCATTGAGCAAATATGTGCAGGAGGCCATCGATATTTGTAAGGAAGCTGGCTACGATTTTATTATTTTAGAAAGTGCCGGCGTTGGACAAAGCGATGCTTCTATTTTAGATTATTGTGATGTAAGCATGTATGTAATGACACCGGAATATGGCGCTGCATCGCAATTAGAGAAGATCAATATGCTGGATTATGCGGATGTGGTGTGTGTAAATAAATTTGATAAGGCGGGTGCACTGGATGCATTGCATGATGTACGCAAACAATACAAACGCAATCATGGTTTATGGGATGCGAAAGATGATGAATTGCCGATTGTAGGTACCATTGCCGCACAATTCAACGATGCCGGTGTAAATGAATTATTTGAACGGTTAATGGAGCAGGTGGCAGCAAAATGTGGCGTCGAGTTTAAAGGGTCGATTGAACACCATATACACTTGAGGGATACGGCCAGCCAGTCAACCATTATTCCGCCTAAGCGGGTGAGGTATCTGGCAGAGATCGCCGAAGCCAATACGGCTTATGATAATTGGGTTACAGAACAGGGCAATATTGCGTCGCAATATTATCAACTCAATGGCGTAAAAACTTTGCTGCCGGATGCTGCGGCTTACATCGCAGAAACAGAAAAAGCATTACTAAAAAAATTAACGCCGGAAAATACTGACCTGGTGAATAACTGGCCTGCGGTTGTGGAGCGCTACCAGAAAGAATTCTACGAATTTAAAGTAAGGGATAAAGTGATCAAACAACCGCTTACTTATAAAAGCCTATCGGGAACGGTTATCCCAAAAGTTACGTTGCCAAAATATAAAGACTGGGGCGATATTTTGAAATGGCAGTTGCAGGAAAATGTGCCGGGAGAATTTCCTTTTACGGCCGGTGTATTTCCTTTGAAGAGGGAAGGGGAAGACCCGACCAGGATGTTTGCAGGCGAAGGCGGGCCGGAAAGGACCAACCGCCGTTTTCACTATGTAAGTCTGGGACAGCCTGCCAAGCGCTTGTCTACTGCATTTGACAGCGTTACCTTGTATGGAGAAGATCCTGATCACCGCCCGGATATTTATGGCAAAGTGGGCAACAGTGGTGTAAGCATTGCAACGGTGGATGATGCAAAAAAATTGTACAGCGGCTTTGACCTGTGTGATCCCAAGACATCAGTGAGCATGACGATCAATGGGCCGGCGCCGATGCTGCTCGCTTTTTTTATGAATGCGGCCATTGACCAGCAATGTGAAAAATACATCATCGAAAATAATTTACGGGAGGAAGTTAAAAAAGCAATTGAAGCGAAATATACTATCAATCAATTGCCCAAATACGTTGGTATAGATGGTAAAGAGATTGTTCCTTTTAATGGTGAACTGCAAGGCGGTTTGCCAGAAGGCAACAATGGCCTTGGTTTGCGTTTGCTGGGATTAAGCGGTGCTGATGTGTTGCCTGCCGATGTGTATGCACAGATAAAAGCCAAGGCATTGTCAACGGTAAGAGGAACAGTGCAGGCAGATATTTTGAAAGAAGACCAGGCGCAGAATACCTGCATTTTTTCAACTGAGTTTGCATTGAAGTTGATGGGAGATGTTCAGGAATACTTTATTGAAAATAAAGTGCAGAACTTTTACAGCGTCAGCATTAGCGGTTATCATATGCATGAGGCAGGTGCACCTGCCCATATCGAACTTGCTTATACGCTTGCGGATGGCTTGGAATATATCAAAACCGGTTTAAAAGCAGGAATGGAAATTGATGATTTCGCTCCAAGATTATCTTTTTTCTGGGGAATTGGTATGAATCATTTCATGGAAATTGCCAAGTTGCGTGCAGGTAGAATGTTGTGGGCAAAAAT
>CAXTPJ010000730.1:0-2310 GCA_964245855.1 uncultured Ferruginibacter sp.
TTTTCTTTTTCGTTGAGTTCTGCTTTGATGTTATAAGTTACATGCTGCTGCCAGTAAGGGTTTTGCTGTGCAAAGCAATGGGTGCCGATTAAAATGGCCAGGATGGATAATGTTTGTTTCATTGGAGTGTTTTATTTTTTGTTATTGATTTAAGACTCTGATTACTTTTTTTTCTTAACAAAAAAAAGTAAAGGCTTTATCTGAATGTATTTGCAGTTATGATTATTGATTGCCAATTTTTAAGTTCCGAAAGATATGATTGAATGTGATTCAAACAGTATTTATTCAATTTTTTTATAATTTTTTTTGAATGATTTGGTGCAACATTGAACGAGGTGTTTTTGGCTAAACAATTTCTCTATTCCACTTTTGTCTTGATACAAAAGTGGAGCAAAAAATCAAGGCGGCATTAAAAAGCCTGAAAATTGACTCTACAGGCTAAAGAAAAACAAGTCACAGCTGTTGAACAAAAATCAACTTTAGTGCGACTTACAAACCAATACCTTTTCCAAGTTTCTGTAACAGTTGTTTTTCTTCTTAACGCCCTCCGATTCAATTTTCTTAACGGCTTTTTAATGAGGCCGTACAAACAGCTTTTTTCCAAATAGATTATATTGAAGATAGTTACATGGTTTCTTTTCTTTTGTTTTCTTAATATGATTACAACTAATTATACAATACGCTTTTTTGAATGCTAAAATCCGGTAGTTTTACCACGTAAAAACTAACTGGTGAAAAAATCGGCCTTCCTCCTGCTCATTTGCTGCTCCCTGCTGTTTCAAAGTTGTTTCGAGATCATTGAACAACTGACCCTTAAAGCCGATGGTTCGGGTACTTTTCAATTGGTATTGAACATGAGCAAGAGCAAAACCAAGCTGAACTCTATTATGAAAATGAAAATGGTGAATGGCCACCCGGTGCCGGATAAAGCGGAGATCACCCAAAAAGTTTCGGAGTTTGAAGCAGCTATCAAAAAAACGCCCGGCATCAGCAATGTAAAAACTGCCCTGGATTTTGACAATTATATTGCCACGCTCAACTGCTCGTTTACTAAAGTAAGCAGCCTGAATGCGGCCATTAAAAGTTTTGATAAAAAGAATGAAATAAAAGGCTCGGATAAAACGTATGAATATGATGCCGCATCTGCAACGTTCAACCGCCTGAATAAATTTGCTATGCAATCGCATTACCAAAAAATGAGCAATGCTGATAAAGAGGTATTTGCCACCGCCAATTATACCGGCATTTTCCGTTTTGATAATGATATCACCAGCGCCAGCAACAAAGCAAGCAAAGTAGCCGGTAACAAAAAAGCGGTGATGCTGAAAGCAAATACGCTCGACATCATCACCGGAAAAACATCCATCGAAAACAACATTCACCTGAATAAACAACCATGAAAAAGATCATCATTGCCCTTGTGCTGGCCTGTAGTTTTGCCGGCATCAATGCCCAGACTTTGTTGAGTAAAGTACCCTCCAATGCGTCTGTAGTAATACGGTATGCCGGCGACAATTTTGTAAAGAATGTACCGGTAAAAAAACTGGATAGTTATAATTTTATTAAGCAACAACTTTTTAGAGCGCTTAAGATCGATACGCTTACCTCGCTGCAAAACCTGGGGATTGATTTTGAAAAAGATACGTATCAATATGTATCCAACGCAGATTCCACCATCAACTTTATAACACTGTTCAATATAAAAAGTATTCCGCAATTTTTACAACTGATACAGGCCAATTACCAGGCAGAAATGAAGCCGGAGAAAAAAAATGGCTACGAGTTTTTATCTATTTCGGCTGATAGTTATGTTGGCTGGAACGATAAACAGGCGGTGCTGGTGATTTCGAGTTACCAGAATAAACAAAATTATTATGATTATAAATACCCAATAGTAACTGATTCGCTTTTCGCTGCTGCTGACACAGCAGTTGCAGCGGCTGACTCTGCTGTTGCTGCTTACGATACTACTATTAGATTTACTCCACCCAAAATTGTAATGGATGATGACGTGAAGTTTGATGCCAAAACGCCCAGGAAAAAAGGCACTGTAAAAAAGACCGCACCAGGTAAAAAGAAAGCAACCGTTACGGCAAAAGGAAAAGGCAAGGGAAAAACTGCGAAAAAGAAGCCGGTAGAACCGGCAGAAGAATCAATAGAAGAAATGATTGTGGATGAAGCAATAAAACCATCTTATGTAGAAGACAGTGCGGAGGTTGCCAAGCGGGATGCCTGGTATGCCGAACAGGATAAAATAAAAGCGGCCAAACAACAAAAACAAATTCCGGCGGTAAAAAAAAAAAGAAAAAT
>CAXTPJ010000731.1:0-2305 GCA_964245855.1 uncultured Ferruginibacter sp.
ACCGTTGCAGTGTAGGCACAATAGGCGGATTTTTTGAACGGATAGAGGAAGGAACCTGGATGGGCCATGTTATCGAACACATTGCATTGGAAATACAAACACTCGCCGGCATGGATACTGGCTTTGGCCGTACCCGCAGCCTGAATGAAAAAGAAGGCGTGTATTATGTAGTATTCAGTTATATGGAAGAAGATGCCGGTGTATATGCAGCCAAAGCTGCGGTAAGAATTGCACAGGCATTAACTGATAATACAGTGTATGATGTAAATGAAGATATACAACAGTTGAGAGAGATACGGGAAGATACCAGGCTTGGGCCATCAACCGGTTGTATTGTAGATGAAGCTACTAAAAGAAACATCCCTTACATCAGGCTGAATAAACAAAGCCTGGTACAACTGGGATATGGCGTACACCAAAAAAGGATCAGGGCTACCATTGCTTCCACCACATCTAACATTGCGGTAGATATCGCCTGCGACAAAGAAGAAACCAAACTGTTGCTGGAAGCCGCTGAAATACCGGTACCAAGAGGAACGGTTGTAAGATCGGAAGAAGGTTTGAAGGATGCAATTGACCGTTACAAATACCCATTGGTAATTAAGCCGATCGATGGCAACCATGGTAAAGGGAATACCACCAACATCACCACCTGGGAGCAGGCTACCAAAGCGCTGGAAGCTGCCAAAGTGTATGGCCGCAATGTGATCGTAGAAAAATTCATTACCGGTTTTGATTTCCGTTGCTTGGTGATCAACAACAAATTCATCTGTGCCGCTTTGCGTACACCCGCATCCGTTATAGGCGATGGCGTGAATACCATTCAGTATTTGATTGATGAAACGAACAAAGACCCCCGTCGTGGTTTTGGGCATGAAAAAGTACTGACACAAATTACGGTAGATGGCAGCACCATGAAAATGCTGGAAGAGATGAATTACACTTTGGAGACGGTGCCTCCAAAAGGAGAACTGGTGTTGCTGAAAACAACGGCCAACCTTTCTACCGGCGGTACCAGCACAGATGTTACGGATGAAGTCCACCCCGCCAATGTGTTCATGTGCGAACGCATCAGCAAAATTATCGGCCTAGATATTTGTGGCATCGATATAATGGCAACCGACTTACGGACACCAGTAAGCGAAAACGGCGGCGCTATTTTAGAAGTGAACGCAGCACCGGGTTTCCGTATGCATATTGATCCATCAGAAGGTATTGGCAGAAACGTTGCAGAACCGGTGATTGACATGTTGTTCCCAAGAGGAACCGAGGGCCGCATTCCTATTATTGCAGTGACCGGCACCAATGGTAAAACCACTACTACCAGGCTGACGGCACATTTGGCAAAAAGCGCCGGTAAAAAAGTGGGTTATACCACCAGCGATGGTGTGTACATTCAAAACCAATTAATGATGCGGGGCGATTGCACCGGGCCATTGTCTTCGGCTTTTGTCTTGAAAGACCCAACCGTTGATTTCGCCGTACTGGAATGTGCCAGGGGCGGTATTTTAAAATCAGGCCTCGCATTTGAACATTGCGATGTGGGTATTGTAACGAATGTGGCGGCAGACCACATGGGACTGGGTGGCATTAATACCATTGAACAAATGGCACAGGTAAAAGCAGTGGTACCGGAAACAGTTTTCCCTCATGGCTTTGCCATTTTAAATGCAGAAGATGACCTTGTTTATGGCATGAGAAAAGGCCTGACCTGTAAGATTGCCTTGTTCAGCATGGATGAAAATAACCCACGCATCAAAGAGCATTGCGCCAAAGGCGGATTGGCAACGGTGTACGAAAATGGTTATGTTACCATTATGAAAGGCACCTGGAAGATAAGGGTGATGGCAGCCAAAGATATTCCGTTGACGTATGAAGGAAAAGCATTGCACAATATTGCCAACTGCCTTCCGGCGGTGATGGCCACTTATTTATACCGGGATATTTCTATTGAAGATATCCGCCAGGGATTACAAACTTTTATTCCGGGCGAAAGCTTAACGCCGGGCAGGTTGAATTTCTTTCATTTTAAACACATTACTTTTTTAGCAGACTTTGCTCACAATCCGCATGGCTTAAAACTGCTGGGCGATTTTGTTAGCAAACTGGATTATAAAATTAAGATCGGTATCATCAGCGGCACTGGCGACAGAAGGGATGAAGACATCCGGGAACTGGGTGAATTGTCGGCAGGCATTTTTGATGAAATCATCATCCGTTGTGACAAGAATTTACGGGGCAGGACGCCGGAAGAAATCATCCTGTTACTACAGGAAGGAATCAATAACATTAATCCCAACTTACC
>CAXTPJ010000732.1:0-2295 GCA_964245855.1 uncultured Ferruginibacter sp.
TCATTTACAGGATCTGGGTGATCACCAAAAAGTTTTAATTACAACATTCCTTTTTCATAAGCCAGGTGCAATGCCTGTGCCCGGCTGTTGACATGCAGTTTGCTGTAAATGTTCATCACATGTTTTTTGGCAGTATTGGCACTGATGTTAAGGCGGGCGCCAATTTCTTTGTACAATAATCCCTGTACCAATAACTGTAATATTTCCTGTTCTCTTGAAGTGAGGTCGAAAAAACTTTTTTGTGGTTGAGCCACTGGCTTGCCCGGCATGGTAAGATCATTCTTTTGAACCAACTGCAAAATTTTATATGCAATGCCAGGCGAAATAGGACCGGTACCACTTTCCTGCATCTGTACCAGCATATCAGTAATGTTTTCTGCAGATTCGTCCTTCAATAAATAACCATACGCACCTGCTTTGATGGCTTTGAATATTTTGTCTTCGTCATCAAAAATGGTTAGCACCACAAATTTTACAGCAGGGTATAGGCAGGAGCCAATTGCTATGGCATCCACGCCATCCATGTTCGGCATTTCCAAATCCATCAATGCTACATCAGGAATTTTTTCGTTGGGCAACAGTTTCATCTTCTCCATGAACTCTTTGCCATCGGCTGCAGTAAGGCTTACTTCAAACTGGCCATGCCGCAATAGTTTGTCTTTCAAAATATTCCGGTTACTGGCCTTGTCATCAATGATGGCGATTGTAAGGGGCATCAATTAGCAGTTTTAATCAAAAGTGAGCAAAAGAATTGAGATTAAGCATACTCCGATTGGATAAGGGAGTTTGAGGAAGTTGAATGTTGTTGAAGGTGGTTTAAAATCGCTTAAAGGTTTAATATCGTTTAAAACGTTTAAAGTTCTTAAACCCGCAACACTTAACACTTAACCCGTAACTCATAATTTGTAACCCGTAACTTTTTCAACAACCTTCAACAATTTTAAACCACCTTCAACCCTTCACACCACCACCACTGTTATTTCCGTTCCTTTCGCCTTCCCAGTTGTGATCAGCAATTCAAAGGCGGCGTCTGTTGCACGTTGCTGCATGTTTCCCAGGCCGTTGCCTTCATTCAGTTCGATTGTTTCTTTGTAATTAAAACCTTGCCCGTTATCGGCGATGCGTATTTTCCATTGGCCATTTTCGGTTTCACTGGTAACCATTATCTCTGTGGCATTGGTATGCTTGATGGCATTGGAAACCGCTTCCTGTACAATCCTTACCAGGTTCAACGCATTGGTAGAATGCAATTTTAATCCGGCAGGCGCTTCGCCATTTACTGTAAAACGGATGTGTTCATAATATCGGGTAAAAGGTTGAATAAAGTTGCGTATCCGCAGCAGGCAATCCTGCGCAGGGTATTCATCTTTCTTCAATGCCCAAATAGTTTCTCTAAGTGAAGTAATGATATCTTTCGATGCAAAACGAAGGTCGTTCATCAGTTCACTTCTTTCCGTACTGTCTTCCTCTTTTTGCAACAGTTCGGTATTGTAAATAACGGCGTTGGCATAAGCCCCAATGTTATCATGCAGGTCACGGGAAATGCGTTCCCTTTCCTGCTGCAGTTTTCTTTCACTTTCTAATTCGGCTAATTTTTTTTGGTATTTATTGTTGTTGTACAAATTGATCAGCCACGCCAATATTCCTGCAAACAGCAACCCGATGATCAAACGCACCCACCACAATTTCCAAAACGGCGGTTCAATAATGATGGTGATTTCTTTTAGGGCTTTAGCATCTTTATCAAACATCTCTGATGCATACACTTTAAAAATATACCTGCCGGGTTGCAGGAAATAATGCACTGTCTGCGGATCGTTGATCCTTATCCATTCGTTATCGATGCCTTCCATTTTATATTGGTACACATACGTTTCCGGGTTGTTGGGGCCCATGGCAATGAAATCAAAAGAAAGCGAACTGCTGTTGTAGGGAAGATGTAGTTTGTCAATCGTATAAATGGCCGTGTCGGTATATGCTTCCTGGTTGTTTGTTTTAATGCTGGTGAAAAAGATATTTATTTTTTTCGACTGATCGTTGATGGCGGCCGGATAAAAACTGCTGATGCCATTGATACCGCCAAAAAATATTTCCCCATCAGCAGCAGTATCTGCCGTATTGGTGTTGAATTCATTTTCCTGCAAACCATCTTCTTTCTTTAAATGCAGAATACTTTTATCTTTTGCTATCTTAAAAATGCCCTTGTTGCAACTGCACCATAAAGCGCCTTCTTTGTCCAGCCTCATGGCATAGATACATTCATCCGGTAACCCTTTTTCCTTATCGAGGTAGTCG
>CAXTPJ010000733.1:0-2280 GCA_964245855.1 uncultured Ferruginibacter sp.
AACATAAAAAAGGTGAACTGTTCAAAGTATGGACACCAGCCGGTTTGCACATAGTAACGGTAAGGGATAACCCAAAAAAAGATGATGGCTTTGCGTTGTTATTGCGGGTATTGATGTAAAATATATAAAAAGAAACGGGGCCGCCCCATATTTTTTTACTGGCCTTTTATGCCAGGCGTCATAATCAATGGATACCGTTGTAAGCCCTATGCACTTGCAACAAAGGCTCTCCTGTTTTTCCCTTCTTTATGGTGGTTAATTGTACGGTAGAAGGTAATTGCATCAGGCTATGCAAAAAAAGCAAGCAAGTGTTTTCTCATAAAAATAATTTTAGCAACTAAAAATACGCAGGGCAGCAGGCAACCAAATAACGCTTTATAAACGGGAGTTAACAATTAATGGTGGACCGGAGGAAGAGATCAGCAATTTCTTTGATCCCTTTGCATACGCAACATTTGGCCAAATTCAATTTTCTTAGCAAGCGCTGATACTGCCATCGCAATGCGTTTGGCTTTGGTTGCTTCTGTCTTTGCACTTTCTACCCATTTGCTGTAATAATCCTGGAAAGAGCGTGTTTTACTGTTAAAAAATTCCAGCGCTGCCGGTTCATCTCCCATACATTCCATTAACTCTTTATTGAGTTCGTATGCTTTTTTATCTTCTGTCAATTGAACAGTTAACATAGCCCCTTTCTTTTTGGCAATGCCTTTACGAATGGCTGCATTGATGGGTATAATGAAGTTTCCATTACCCATCGGCAACAATGACACCTGCGCAATGGCAAAAGCATCCAGTTTGCCTTTTATCTTAAATGATTTTTTGCAACCGGGTTTTAGTTGATCAGCAATATCGGCCGGCACATCAATGTATGTCCAGCCTGTTTTTTCTCCTTGTTTATCAAACTGTAGTATGGTAGTGCTGTACTTGATCATTACTATGGCAATATAAAAAGATCCACCAAATTACTGGTGGATCTTAAACATTATTTAAATTCCTTTAGGTTTAAAAACTGTTTGGGCTGATTGAACATTTTAAATGATAATGAAAAGGCCCCGTAAAGATTTGCAGTACAAGAGTGATTATTCTCTTCTTTCCCCAAAAGAAAAGAATAACAAAATCATATTTGCCAATGAAGTTCAATAGCATTCCTGGAGTTCATACAAATCAAATGATACTGCAAACTGTTACTAAAAACCTAATCCCATTGTAAAGCCTTTTACTTTAACAGGGAAATCCTGTATTTTGGTTGCAGCGCCTGTAGTGAGGTTCACTGTATACAATCCCGGCACATCACTCACTGTAAAAATTCCATAAGCGATGCCACTGGTGCTGCCAATATCAAAGCCATTTGCATTGATGATGTTAATGCCTAATGGGCCTACTTCTACCAATGTGCCATCGTTTGGAGGCATTTGTTTGTATAATTTTTGTGCAATACAATCAATATCATACAATACCGTAGTTGTTGCACCGGCAAAATTATTGGTGTAAGCTGCTCCCGTAATATTGGGTGTACCCGGGTTCAAATTGCCGTCGGTTGCAGCCAATGATCCATCAATCGGGTTGAGGCGCAGGTTTTGTCCAACATGGCTTACCACCCTAATCCTGTCAACAGTAGGATTAAAATCAAATCCGAATGCAGAGCCACCCAATACCCAGGTAGAACCAGCACCCACAACTGTTGCAACACCAGACGATGCATTGATGGTATATAATTTATTGCCGCTACCCAACGCATACAACTGACCGTTTAATGGACGCATATCAAGACCAACTATTTTTTCTGTAGCACCAATTCCCGTAATTGCTTTAGAAACAGGTGCTGCCGTACTTGTTGGATCAAAGATCAACAGGTTGTTCATTTCATCTGTTGAATAAGCAACCGGATTGGTGGGGATGGCAATACCATTTACCGCATCAGTACCTGCAAAATCGCCCAGTTTAACTGCGGCGCCTGAAGCAGTATCAATTTGATATAAAGAAGATTGTCCGTTCACATATAAACTGGCCAATGCTACGGCATTATCAGGCGAAATATCAAAACCACCTTCTGCTGTTGGCGTTACACCAAGACTTCCCACTTCAACCAATGTCCCGTTATTGGGTGGTACTTGTTTGTACAATTTCTGCGTGGTAACATCAATATCAAACAAAGTGGTGGCTGACGCACCGGCTTTACTGTTTGTGTAAGCAACCGCTGTAACAGATGCGCCTGCTACAGCATTGATGGTTCCATCTGTTGCGGCTACCGTACCGGTTTCAGGATTCAACCGAAGGTTT
>CAXTPJ010000734.1:0-2276 GCA_964245855.1 uncultured Ferruginibacter sp.
TAAGGTTTGTTTTTGTGGTTTGATGAAAGTTATTTAAAATACTCTATTTTCGTACCTCATTCAAAAATATTTTTTGGGAGTATCAGTTACATACACGGAACAGGAACTGGTGGTGCAATTACAGCAAAAAGACCAGCAGGCTTTTGCATACCTGTATGATAACTATGCCGCAGCGCTCAATGCGGTTGTTTTCCGGATGGTTGAAAACAAAGAACTATCAGAAGATATTTTACAGGAAGCCTTTGTTAAGATCTGGAACAATTTTGCCAGCTACGATAAATCAAAAGGCCGTCTTTTTACCTGGATGCTCAATTTAACCAGGAACCTCACCATCGATACTTTACGCAGCAAGGGATATAAAAAACAAACTAAAATCTCTGGTGATGAAAATTCCGTAAGTAATTTGCGGGACAATAATGCAGGCATAGAAAAGTTCGATACCCTGGGCCTGTCGAAGCAAATTTCAACTCTTAAAGCAGATCAACGCCAAATAATTGATATGGCATATTTCAATGGGTTTACCCAGGATGAAATATCCAGGGAGTTAGGTATTCCGTTAGGTACAGTAAAAACAAAAATGCGGACCGCAATTTTAGAACTGAGAAAATTTATACAACAGGCTTAAGTGGAAATTATAGACATCATATCATCAGGTTTACTGGAGCTTTACGCAACAGGCTTGGCTACCGAACAGGAAGCTGCGCAGGTGTTGCAGTGGGTGGCCCAGTATCCTGAAGTTGCTGATGAACTGGCGCAGATACAGGCCAGTCTTGATGTGTATGGCCAGTCGCATTCGCTGCAGCCTTCTGCTGCTGTAAAAGAAAAAATCTTTGCACAGATCAATGAACCGGAAAAAGCAAAGGTTGTTCCCATTACAATGGTGAACGATACCTCTGCTAAAGTAATTCCTGTTTCGCCTTTTTGGAAGAATGCAGCAGCAGCTTCAGTAATATTATTACTTGGAAGTGCAGTCATCAACTTTGTTCAATACAATAAGAATAACGCCACCAACCAGGAATTGGCTACCAGCAGGGAACTGGTTAGCAGCCTGCAGGATAAAGCCAATGGCATGGAAGATTACCTGGAAAAAGTACGCAACAAATACAGTACACCGGTTTCTTTGGTTGGCCAGCCTGCTACACCGGATGCCGTGGCAAAAGTTTTCTGGATGAAAAACACCGGCGATGTATATGTTGACCCAAGCAACCTGCCCGAAGCGCCATCCGGAAAGCAATATGAATTGTGGGCCATTGTAGATGGCAAACCGGTTAATGGTGGAATT
Source organism: uncultured Ferruginibacter sp. (assembly GCA_964245855.1). Classification (GTDB taxonomy): domain Bacteria; phylum Bacteroidota; class Bacteroidia; order Chitinophagales; family Chitinophagaceae; genus Ferruginibacter. Next base: position 1,283 of record CAXTPJ010000734.1, read on the forward strand.
ATTATCACAACAAAGAAAGGCGACCGTTACACTATTCAAAAAATGAAAAATTTTGGCAGTGCGCAGGCATTTGCAGTATCGTTGGAACCAGCCAGCAGCAAGCCGGCCGAAACGCCAACAGAAGTAGTTTCAATGGGTAAAATGTAATTTGGTTTACACTATATAATTTAATTGCCGGTTTTATAATCGGCATTTTTATTTTATAAACTGCTGGTATGGGCTTTCACCAGTAAATCATTTAGCAACTGATATCCGGCTTTCATTTCAAGTCCGGCACAAAACCCCAGCACCAGCCTTCACCGGGCTTTTCATTCAATCCTGCAGCCTTTCAACAGTAAATCTTTGATCAGCATTTTTTCGTCTTACCGTAATCGTTAGCCTGTATCAAATTGGAAGATGGTTGCTTTTCTTTTAAACAAAAAAGTAAAACAAGATGGAGGCTGTTTGAATTGTTTGAACATTTTAAATTAAGAAGAATAGCTCCGTAAAGAAATATAGTACAACTGTGCGACGCCATTGAAGTCGAAGAGCATTCCGGAAGTTGACAACATAATTAAATTAACAAGTCAAAAAGCTTCTATGCTTATCAAAAAATATATTGATTTATTTTTTTTAAGTCATACCAATGTGAAATTTTTAGAAACAGCAAAACCATTTTTCTCCATCTGTCGTAAATGAACACACAACTATTTTAAAATTTAAAACAAACAAAATGAAAAAGTTTAGCATCCTGATGATGACTGCAGCCTCAATTTTCTTCAGCAATAATACCTTTGCTCAAGCCGCTGCAAAAGAAAAAACAGTAGAAGTTGGCGGCGCTCCAATGTATCCTTCAAAAGACATTGTAAGCAACGCTGTAAACAGTAAAGACCATACCACTTTGGTTGCTGCCGTAAAAGCTGCCGGCCTGGTAGAAACCTTGCAGGGCGCTGGTCCGTTCACCGTATTTGCACCTACCAATGCAGCGTTTGATAGGTTGCCTGCCGGCACAGTT
>CAXTPJ010000735.1:0-2275 GCA_964245855.1 uncultured Ferruginibacter sp.
CCTCCTGCAAAATATCTTCCGTAAGTTCTTTGCTTTTTACCACTTTATAAATAACCCCGTTTAATGCCGGGGAATACATATCGTAGAGATATGAAAAAGCTTCCCGGTCTCTTTGATGCAGGCCGCTGACTAATTCAGCCTCATTATATTTTACGACCGGAACAAAAGCATATTGCTCATGAAAGGAAATTGAATTGGCTGTTTGCAAAGTGATTGTTTTTAACTATTAAATGCAGGAAGGGGAGTTATTTCTTAAAAATTTTCCTGTTTCACTAATCATTATCTTCAACAAGTAAGCCAAGTGTAATGTGCTTGTTTTTACAGAAGACCCGTTAAAATAACCGCCCCCGTAACACCCCAAATTTGGCAGAAAGATTTTTTAACGGGAAAAAACATCTACAAGCTACCCGAATATATAAGTGCGTTATTTGCAACTCACTGAAAAGTAATTTATAGCCATTGGAATGCTGTGAAAGATTACAATGTGAAAACCCAAGCAGCAAGTAGTGAGTGGGTTAAGATATTTTTTTATGTTAGCCATTACAGCTACAATTTTAGAAAAAATTTAGACAATGTTTGAGTTATTTAAAGTTTTGAATAACAATAAAGAACTACACTATTAGAGTGATTATTCTTCCCAAAAAAGAACAAAATCAATGAAGTTCAATAGTATTCATCAGGCCAATAACAAAATAAATTAATTATTTCAATTGCTGCTTATTTTTCGCCAGGGGGGTTTGCTGCAATGGTTGCAGCCTGCCTTAGTTTTTTCTTTTGGGCAGGTGTAGGCTCCTGCTGCCAATTGTTGGGATACGCTTTTAATAAGCCAGCTTTTGTTACTTCGGCCAAGTCTTTTTTCCCATCCACATAATCTGCCAGCAGGTTAAATACGGGTTTATTTTCTTTTTTTAAGATCAGTAAACCTGCATTGGCGCCTGCCTTTAGGGCAATAGGAACGCCACCGCCAAGTTCAGCACAATGGCCGCCAACAAAAAGATTTTTTACAGGGGTATGGTATGTTGCCACTTTTTTCGTCATGTTAAACCGATTGGGTTTGGTACCCATCATCGATCCTCCGGCATTACCGGTATAACGCCAATGTGTAACGGGTGTCGCAACATCATAAAACAGGATATGCTCTTTTAACCCCGGAGCAATTTTATCCTCTACCCGTTGGATAATTTTTTCAGCAACACTGGCTTTTAAATCTTTATAAGCCTGGCCCCGGATAACATTTCCTTTTTCATCTTTTTCGGTACGCCATTCATTTTCAAATTCCATGTGGGCCGGCATGAACAATAACAATGTACCATTCTCTTCCGGCGACAATGATTTATCTCTTGTGCTGGGCGCCAGTATGCAAATTTCCGACAACGCAGGATCGCCACCGGCATGTAACATTCTTGGTACTTTGGAACTCGACAAGTGAACCAATTCCTGGTTAAAACCCAATGCTTCTGCCGGGCAATCGAGTGCAATACTAATCGTTACAGATGAACTATAGAGTTCAGCTTTTTTCAAATTCTGTTTGATCTTTTCAGGTATCAATGCCGGCGGTAATAATTTTTCATATAATAATGTCACATCACAGGCGGCTATAACATATTTACAACTGATGCTGTATTCTTTATTGCTTTTGGTATAAGCAACACTGGTTACTGTATTACCGGAAGTTAACACCTGGGTTACGTTACAGCGATAGCGGACAGACTGCTCAAAATATTTTACCACATGCTCCAACCATTCGGCGATCACTTGTCCACCGCCTTCGGGCGGACTTTGAAAATCGTTGATGTATGCCCAGCCTACCGGTACCAGGCAAGACAGAATTTCTGTATCGGAACAAAAAATATCCTGGAGACGTGGATTGCTAAAGTATTTTGATAACCCTTTCTTCATCCCTTCTTCTCCGCTGTACCGAAGGTGCGGAATAAAGTACATGGCAAAACGGAGCATTGCCTTTTTGTTACTGAGCTTTTCCCAAAAACCCATTGTTTCTTCTGAGCGGAAGACATGCCCGAAATTTTTAAATGCCATGCCCACTTTTTTGGCATCTTTAAAAAAACGTTCAATGCCTTTGGCATCTTCCGGGAATTCTTTTTGCAACTGTGCTTTTAAGTCGTCCGGTTTATTGGTGAGCAGGTATTCATGGTCATCATTCTTATAAAGGCGAATGCGTTGCTGGGTCAACGCACGGGGGTAATCATTACCAATTACATCAAAAAGTTTGCAGGCCATCCCTTCGCTGGAATACTGGTTTAACCAGTGGATGGCA
>CAXTPJ010000736.1:0-2274 GCA_964245855.1 uncultured Ferruginibacter sp.
AACATCCTGAAGGTTGACTGGCTTTTGATGGTTTGTGCACTTGCCGTAAAGCCAATAGCAATAAAGATGAACAGTAAAAAATGCTTAGTCATTGGTAAAATTTAGTCTTGTGAGTTTGTTGGAGGCGAGCAGCAGCAAATTAATCATAAATTCCAATCAAGCGATGTTTTATAAAGGTTAACAGCTTCATTTGATGGAATATGTGCAAAAGTTGTCAGCATAAAAAACTCCGGTAATTGCTTACCGGAGTTATATAGAATTTTTATTTAATCCTGTTTATTTATTCGGCTGCGCCTCTGGTTTTGGCATCAGCACTTTGCGGCTTAATTTGAACTTGCCAGTTCTTGGGTCAATATCAAGTAATTTAACTTTTACCTTATCGCCTTCTTTAAAGATACCGTCCATTGTTTCCAGTCGTTTCCAGCTTATTTCACTGATGTGCAGCAAGCCTTCTTTCTTGGGCAGAAATTCTACAAAAGCACCAAATTCTTTAATGCTTTTTACAGTTCCTTCGTAGGTATCGCCTACAACGGGAGCTGCAACTAAGCCCTTAACCCAGGATACCGCTTTATCCAAACCATCTTTATTGGCAGAGAAGATGCTGATCTCACCTACATTGTTTACTTCTTCAATGTTGATGGTAGCACCGGTTTCCCTCTGGATTTCCTGGATCACTTTACCACCTGGCCCGATTACCGCACCAATAAATTCTTTATCGATGTTGAATTTAACCATGCGTGGAGCATGTGGCTTAACATCCGACCTGTGTTCCGGCATACATTCGTACATCGCATCTAAAATATGAAGCCTTCCTTTGCGGGCCTGCTCCAGTGCCTGGCGCATAATGTCCATGCTTAAACCATCCACTTTAATATCCATCTGCACACCGCAAATACCATCACGGGTTCCGGTTACTTTAAAGTCCATATCACCTAAATGATCTTCATCACCTAAGATATCAGTCAGTACTGCAAACTGGTCGCCTTTTTTAATGAGACCCATTGCAACACCACTCACATGTTTTTTAACTGGTACACCTGCATCCATCAACGCCAGAGAACCGGCACAAACAGTTGCCATTGAAGATGAACCATTCGATTCAAGGATATCGCTCACTACACGAACAGTGTAAGGATATTCTTTACCGGGCATCATTTTCTTTAAAGAGCGCATTGCAAGATTACCATGACCAACTTCACGACGGCCAACACCCCTCATCATCTTAACCTCACCGGTTGAGAATGGTGGGAAATTATAATGTAAAATGAATTTTGTATAGTCAGATTTAAAAGCGCTTTCTACAAGCAATTCATCTAAAGGAGTTCCGAAAGTAACCGTTGTAAGTGATTGGGTTTCACCACGGGTAAATAAAGAAGAGCCATGCGGAGTTGGCAAAATGCTTGTTTCCATATCCAACTGACGAACATCCTCTGTTCCCCTGCCGTCCAGGCGCCTGCGGTCGTTCAGGATCATATCCCTTACCACATAATATTGCAATTCGCCGGTGTAGTGGCCGATCAATTTTTTATCTTCATCCGGTAAATCATCACCCAGGAATGTTTTTACTTCTTCATGCAAAGCTTTGAATGCATCGCTTCTTTCATGCTTGGCAGAAGCTGCTGCAGAAATTGCATACATTTTATCTTTTGCAAATGCAGTGATCTTTTCGTTCAGCTCTTCGTTGCGGTAAGGTTTTTTATAATCCCTGTTTTCAGTGATACCAACCTGGCTACGCAAATCTGCCTGCGCTTTGATTTGTACTTTAATAGCTTCGTGGCCCAGTTCAATTGCTTTAATCAAATCTTCTTCCTGGCATTCGCTTGCTTCGCCTTCCACCATCATGATGTTTTTTTCAGTAGCAGCGATGATGAATTCCAAATCACATTCTTCCAGTTCGGTACGGCTTGGGTTAACAATGAATTCACCGTTTTTTCTACCAATACGAACTTCAGAAATAATCTCCTGTATTGGGATATTAGAAACAGCCAATGCAGCAGATGCAGCCAAACAAGCCAATGCATCGGGTAAAACTTCCGCATCGCTTGATACAAGGCTGATCAACACCTGAACATCACATAAATAATCTTCTGGAAATAAAGGACGCAACGCCCTGTCAATCAGGCGACTGGTTAAAATTTCATAATCATTCAAACGGGCTTCTCTTTTAAAGAAGGAACCCGGCACACGGCCAGCAGAGGAGAATTTTTCCTGGTAGTCAAAAAAAAAAAAAAAAAAGCTTTGTCCATCTTTTGGTTCTTTATTCGCTACAACCGT
>CAXTPJ010000737.1:0-2273 GCA_964245855.1 uncultured Ferruginibacter sp.
TGCTATGTTGAGCATAATGAGTAAAAAATTTAATTAACTCAAACAACTTCTTAGTGTACTAGCCTATTTATTAACTTAGCTGTTCAACGATTATTCAATTCAAAAAACTCAACAGCAATGATTTTCAGAGAAGCAACAATTACCGATATACCACAAATACAAGTAGTAAGAAATTCAGTTAAAGAAAACACTCTATCAAACCCAAACTTAGTAACAGATGAAGATTGTAAAGAATTTATGTTTGAGAGGGGTAAAGGCTGGGTTTGCGAAATCGATTCTAAAATAGTAGGTTTTGCTATAGCTGATTTGAAGGAGAACAATATCTGGGCACTTTTCCTGGATCCAGAGTTTGAGGGGCAAGGAATTGGCAGGCAACTGCACAAAATAATGTTGGACTGGTATTTTTCGCAAACAAAGGACACAGTATGGTTAGGTACAGCTTTCAAAACAAGAGCTGAAAATTTTTACAAATTGGCAGGATGGAAAGAGGTTGGCATGCACGGAACTAAAGAGATCAAATTTGAAATGAGTTACGACATGTGGAAAGATATAAATACTTACTAATAAACCTGCGCAAATGCAGGAAGCTGCAGTTGCGAAATACTAACTTCTTTTTAAAAAAAGTTGAACGTTATTGAGGAACTGCACAAAAATATATCTCATTATGTTGATTTTAAAACATACGTTACATAATGATCAAAGATATCCTGCCTATGAAACAGACCTCCCACCGGTGTCAAAGTGAACTTGCATTACTCATTGCAGATCATTTAAAGATTCTACTTGCGTATTGGGATAAAAACCTTGTTTGCAGGTATGCAAACAGTGCTTATGTACATTCTTTTGGTAAAACAAAAAAGCAACTGGTTAACAATATCCACATCCATGAACTGCTTGGCCCAATGTATGAAAAGAACCTGCCGTTTATCAAAGCTGTACTCCTTGGCCAAACACAAAAATTCCAACGTGAAATTGTGATAACTGGAAGTAAAAAAATCGGACACGCTTTGGCCACTTATACTCCAGACCTGTACCAGGGGGATGTGGTAGGATTTTTCGTTCATGTTGCAGAAACTGATTCCATAAAACTCCAACCCATCCCTTGAGAAGAAACCTGGTAGTGCTAAACGCAATTTAGGTAAGGGACTTTGCTTCGGAACTTGCATCTAACTCCAATGACCGGCGGACAATATTTCGGGCAATATCTTTAGCAAAAAATTCCATTAAACGTTTCTGTTCATAAGGTTCCTGGTATCTATATTCCCGGGGATCTATTTGGGAGCCATGCCCAGGCACATGCATGGTTTGTGTATATATTTTTTTTGATCTTACTTCTCTCCATCCTTTATAACGGATATTATTAATCACAACGGTAAAACTTGTGGGCATGTTGATTTGGGTTTATTTTAAGGTACCCTCAATATACATGGAGAAATGAAACCTGAAAGGATTCTATTACAAAAAATTTGAATTAAACAAATTGAAATAATATATTTGACTGCCTTTATAATTTCCTTAAACCTTAAAACCTTTTTATGAGTATAGACCCTGCTCAATTCGCTGAGTTAATAAATGCAGTGAATGGAATTAAAGAAAAAGTTGCTGTTGACCCTGACAAGGCAAAGGAAAAAGACCAACGTGAAAAGAATCTTTCAGAGGTGACTATTTTTATAACAATTGTTTCTTTCTTTTTTAGTGTTTATGCAATAATTCATGCGGCAAATATTGAACAATCTCAGACCGAAACACAGGGTTATAACTTTTGGTCTGAATACCTAAAACTTTCAATTGCCAACTCCAAAGAAGCAAATGGGTTGGAAAGAATTGACGGCATCCCTGTTGCTGACTTCGCTGCAAGATTTAGGACACATATCAATTACAAACCTGCGGCTGTAGATACATTTGTCCATTATGCTTGGTATGTAGAAACTTCCCTAGCTTATGCAGAAGCAGTGTTGTTATCCTTGAAAAACGATACCGCTTGGGTAGGCAGTGTTGATGCGATGCTCCGCAAACATCGCCCTTATTTACGGTCTCCAGATTTCAACAAGTCACCTTATGATCCATTACTTGTCAAAGAAATTGAGAAAGTAATAAAATGAGTCCCCCGGCATCTTATAACCATCTCATAATTTTCCATAGAAGAACTTGAAAAATATTATCTTGACTTTTCTGGCAAGCACACCGGCATGCCCACTTTTAGTTTGTTGAATGACTCACAAAAAAAAGTGTTGGAAAATTCTCTTGGCTTTGCAATTTGGAAACTGGGTAGA
>CAXTPJ010000738.1:0-2267 GCA_964245855.1 uncultured Ferruginibacter sp.
TGCAGAAGCTGAAATACTGGCTATCGTAAACCAAAAAATTGGGTTATAACCATAGCGGTGTTTTTATAAAGTGTAAAAGCTGCCTTATTGAATGATTTTTATTTTGGTGCCAGCTTCAGTAATGTAATCAACTTTATTGGCGTTGCACTCTTGTACTTTGGTTCTTTACGCAGCCCGCATTCATTACTTCTTAACAGGCAGCCAAGATTAATTGACTGCCTGTTATATTTTTAAGCGCTACTGCTTCGATTTATCAATATGAATAGATTGGCCAACCAGCTTCCATTCGCCATTTATTTTTTCCAATATCCTAAGTTCATACGAATAAGTTTTTTTGCCTTCTTTATTAATCGATTCTTCATTGTGGCTAACCCAGGCATTACCGCCATGCACACTAAAAGTATAATTGCTGTTAGAAGAAGTGCCACCATTTCCCATAGAACCTGCTGGCGGATTAACTACGCTTGCCGGCGGAATGTCCAGTGCTTTGCCATCGCCGGTTGAAACCAGTATGCGGCTGTAAGGCTGAATGTGCCAGCAATCTGCATGGCCTTTAACATCACCGGAACGCCAGGTGGCCGATTCTTTTTCCAGCACTTCTTTTATGGCGGCTTCCTCCGTTGTTTGGCTATGGGCAATTGTAATGGAAGCAGATAATAGCGATAGTAAAATTATTTTTTTCATGTTAGGCAAGTTTTATAAAGTGAAACTGTTTAATTATTTTTCACGCAAGAATCAACGTCATAAAGCCGCAAAAAAGTTGCAATTTTTATTTTAAAGTAATTTGGTTTTATGATTTTGCCACTTTTTTATTTGCCCACATGGGTTTTTGCTTGAGTACTTTATTATAAATTTTACAATCTTCACTATGTGCACCAGGCAGGTAGCCAATGCTCATTAAAAATTCATTGACGATCTCTCCACCGGTAAAGCGAAATGTTTTTTTGAACAACTTCACCCATTCTTCTTTTGTTTTTGGATGATGTGAAGCCAGCCATTTTTCAAACGAACCAAACTCTTTTTGCAAAGCCAAAATAATATTGGCATTTTCTATGGCGGCATTTACTTTTAAACGGTTGCGGATAATGCCCGGATCGTTCAATAACCTTTCCCGGTCAGTTTCTTTGTAAGCGGCTACTTTTTTTATATTAAAATTATCGTACGCTTTCCTGAATGTTTTTTCTTTTTTTAAGATGGTTTCCCAGCTTAATCCTGCCTGATTAATCTCTAACACCAATCGACAAAACAATTCATTGTCATCCAAAATTGGAAAGCCATACAAAAGATCGTGATAGGCTTTGTGCAATTCTTTTCTATCGCCGGACATAGTTTCTATAGCGCTGCAGTAAGACATGAAGAATAAGTTTATTTGTATAGATTAAAATGGCAAAAATAACATTTGCAATAACAGCAACTCCGGAAATTTTGGTTGTAAATTAATGATATTAATATTCGCAATGCAAGCACATTTTAATATTGTACTGCATTAATGTTTTTTTGTTACCAGCTTCAGTAATTCTGTGGATCATCGTTGCGTCGCACTCTTGTACTTTAATTTTTATGGCAGCTTATTCTCACTGTTTCGTATTGAAATTTCCTATTTATTTACCAGGTACCTTTCCTGTAACCTCACCAAAACCCACGCAAACAACGTTTGCCAAAAAGGAAATATCAATAACCTACAACCGTTGTACAATGTGCTTTTCAATTGAAGGCTGTCAGTTAATTGAATTGCCATCATCCCAAAAAATGGAATGATAGGAGCGCAAAATCCAATGATGGCCATCTGCAATATTCCTTTTAGGAAAGGCATATTATTGTTAATGAATATAAAATACACAATGAAAAACAATACGCTGCCCGTTGTGCTCGCAACTGGAAACAAAGGCCTGGTATCCATTAGATGAAAAATATTTCTTTCGCTCACCCGTGCAACCATTATGAAAACTAATCCTGACAGTGCTATGAACAAGAAATGTTTCCACGAAAATTGTTGGTTGCTTAGCTTGTACAGAAGGGTTGCATAAATAAAACCTGGCAGGATATGACAAAATAAATAAAGCGACCAAATTGAATCTGTCAACAGGAATAAAAAATTAATGATAAAAAGAAAGCAACCGACGAAGAATGAATATTTGATGATGTTTTTTTTCAATGGAATATTTTTCTTTAAACTCATTTGTTTGGAGAGTAAATTTATACAGTAAAAAATATTCTGTTAGTACTTTTGACAAAACAAAATGGACAACCTTTTATTTAAAGAAAAG
>CAXTPJ010000739.1:0-2264 GCA_964245855.1 uncultured Ferruginibacter sp.
AACAGCCTTTTGGGCATTTCATGCAAGACTCGTGATAAATAAATTGCCGCAAAAGTAACGTTTTTTGGGCTTGAAAAATCAGTGCAATGCAAATGAGTTATAAATCGTTGGCTTTTAACAGCTTTTATATGGTTGTTAACTGGTACGGGTACACGAAAATGCAAAATAGAAGCTGGCTTGCTGTGCAATAACATTTGCTTTAGGAAATATTATTGCACAAAATTGTTATCCGGTTACTTTTGCTGCGGTATTAAACCATCATTCACTTTTACGGTCTGTGGTTGTTTTTAATTGTTCAAGCCGTTTCATGAATAAATTTTTCATTGCTGTTTTTTCAATGCTTTTTATTTCGCTGGCAGCAACTTCCCAGCAACCGGCTGTTCAGTTAACGGCAAAAGATTCTGCTGATATTTTAGGTGAACTAGCCAGTTTGCTGGATTCTGCTGATGAGCCAACCAGTTATATATTGATACAGGCAAGCATTGGCAATAGGTTGTTCAGTTTGCATAATAACCAGCTAAATGCCAAGCAGTCCAGTACGAATACAATTGTTTACACGCCATCCGTTGGTTATTTTCACAAAAGCGGCTTCAATTTATCCGGCGGCGCTTACCTCTTAAGCGACCCTGCAAAAGGTTTTGGCGCCAATCAATTTTCCATTACGCCGGCTTATGATATGCCGACAAACGACCGCTACAGTATCGGTGTTTCGTACACCCGTTATTTTGTGAAGGATAAATTTTCACCTTATTCTTCGCCTGTTCAAAATGATTGGTATGCTTCTTTTGTTTACAAGAAACCATGGTTGGGGCCGGGCATTGCAGTTGGCTATTCAACCGGTGAATACCGGCAGTCAGTTTTTAAGGATTCAACGATCAATGGCAGAAGAAGGATACTGTATGATTCAACCACCAATAATATCAGGGCTTTTTCAATGATGCTTTCTGAAAGCCATACATTTGACTGGTATGATGTTTTTAAAAAGGATGATTTATTGGAGGTTACGCCTTCCGTTATATTAAATGTAGGATCATCGAATACTGCAATTGCACATAATACGAATGCAGTTAATTTATTGCGTTTTTTAACACGGAGAGGAAAATTAAAGCGTCAGCAAAATACGAGTTTCCAGGCTGAGTCTGTTGGCTTAAACATAGACTGTTCCTACACTACAGGCAATTTCTCTTTCAACCCGCAGTTGTATTTTGATTACTATTTACCGGCAACTTCTGAAAAAAGATTTACCCAGGTTTTTACTTTGTCTTTGGGTTATGCCTTTTAGCATCTTAAGGGGACTTTGAATTGAAGTAACGGCATTAGTATATCAAAGCTAAATAAATATCATCAGTACAAGTGTGCGACGCCAATGAAGTTCAATAAAGTTGATGAAGCTCGTAACAAAGTCAAAACCCAATCAAATGATTTTGAGTTAACAAAATATTATTTAACCCAAACGGGTACTGGCATATTGATTGGTATTGAACCGGAACTCAAATCAAAAAAAATTATGAAAGCACTTATCTTATCAACTGTTTTTGCTGTTTCGTTTTTTGCAGCCGCCAATGCACAATGGTTTCATGCCGGGATAAAACTTGGTACCAATGTTAATAAGATCAGCGGGCAATCTTTCAATGATAAATTTACTTATGGCTACAATGCCGGTGCATTTGCAGAAATAAAATTATCTAACCGCTGGTCGGTACACCCGGAAGTTTTATTTAACCAGGTTAATACTGATACTTCGGAAAAATTCAGCCAGTTGTATAAGATCAGTCCATCTACAGTTACCAATATCAAATTGAATTATCTAAGCATTCCATTGGTATTGAATTATAAAGTTTCCAATTTTATTTCTTTACAGGCTGGCCCGCAATATGGCAAGTTGCTGAGCCAGACAGATAATTTACTGGAGAATGGCAAGAAAGCTTTTAAAGATGGAGATTTCAGTTTGTTAGGCGGTGTACAATTAAAATTGGCCAGCATCAGAATTTATGGACGATATGTAGTAGGATTGAACAACCTGAATGATATTGATAACAGGGATAAATGGAAGAACCAGAGTATTCAATTAGGAATTGGCTTTGCCATTCTTTAGATGATGTTTAAGTAAACATCCATTACAGTTTTGGCATGTTGCTCCGCAGTAAAAAGGCTTGCCTGTTGCAGGCCTTTTTGTTTTAAAGTAAGCGCCAATGCTGCGTCCGTTGCAAGTTTCATCATTTGTGCTGCCAATGTTTCAACATTGTCGGGTGCAAAGTATAAAC
>CAXTPJ010000740.1:0-2247 GCA_964245855.1 uncultured Ferruginibacter sp.
CAATAACGCTGCCCAGCCGACTGCAATGAATTAAAGTATTGATGGAAACACAAATAACACTGGTCGATACGGATTAAAACGGATTTCTATTTAATAATCCGTATAAATCCGCCTTCATCCGCCAAACCAGCGTATCAAAAAAAAATCAAGACAACTGTCTCAACATCCAGTTATCCACCTGCTGAAATACATGCTCCGGTTTCAGCGACCGCCACTGGGGCAAGTCCATCAGGGCAACATAATTGGTAAGGCGGCTACGTTTAAAATCGTATTGGCTTTGTTGTGGCATGCCAATGATCACCACCCAGCCACCGTCTTCTTCCAATTGCTCCCGCCATTCTTCGTAGTAGCTGTCATCGCTGCTGTGAAAGTTAAGTACATTCTCAGCGATTAATATAAATTTAGTGATGCCATCTTTGTACATGATATCGGTAATATCACGCCGCAGCGTCATAATATCATTTTCAATCGCATCATTCCATTCACCGATCAGTTCAATAATAGCATAGCCCTGTTCATAGTCCACAAACAGAATTTTCATGTACAGTGTTTTGCTGCCAAAGTCATCCCATTGCGGATGGATGTAGTAGTTGTAAATTGTCTGCGAAAACTCAAACTCACTGTACTGCCGTCCATAAAAAGGCGACCGTTCATCTTCCTCCGCTGCGTACAGGTGCCGCCAGTTAAAATATGGTTCTATATCCTGCATAGTGGGTGCAAAATTAAGCGGCATTTATATAAAGCAGGTAATTGCAGGTTAATTTTTTGGGGTACGGGTTAAGTTGCCGGTACTCATTAGCGTTAGCCCTGCTTTTCGCTGCTACGCCGGCACAGGGCAAGGCACAGGCCTCACCGGGGTATCCGCTTCAATCAGGCGTAGGGATCGAAGCACACAATTTTTTAAGCAGGTGACTAAAAAGTAGAACAGGTGTAAACTACGTTGCTCATTGCAGCGCCGCAATTTGAGGAAGCAGAACTGTAAAACAGCAATCAGCTATTGTTAATCAACAATACCCCTTCTCCTCGCAAGTTCTGCCTGCAATTTTAAGATGATCTTTTGCCCATTAATGTCGGAGGCGATATTTTCATTCGGGCCATTTTCACTCCAGGCAATCATGTTGATATTGCCATTTACCTTGGTATAACGCAGCAGGTATTTTCCTTCCGGGGTAATGGATTCAATTTCTGCATTCTTACCTAAATTAAAATCAAGTATATCTGTATGCATGTATACAAGATAGGCTCTTTATAATGATAAATGGCATTTCATTTTTCACTCTCCCTCGTTACCTCTAAAACACTTAATGGTAGCAGAACATTGAACACCAATATATAGTCAGAGCGCCTGCTTTGGTTGATTTTAAATCTATGCTCATGCATAGACAATGTAAACTTGCTGTTACTCTTTTACCGCTTTGCCAGATAATCATTGTAATCAATCAACGGCACTTTAATCATATACTGTATATCATCTTTTCCTTCCGTCATGGTTACAATGGCAGCTTCATTAATGCCTTCTATCTTGTATTCAAACGTATCATGTTGCAGCCGGTCGTCTTCGGGTTTTACAGGTTCCAGCCAATAGTTTTCTTTTCCTGTTTCAGGTTCGCTGGCATCGTTTATTTCTACCGGCTCTATCCCTAGCGAAATGATGTGCGAATATCCCCGGCGTTGTAAAAATTCCCGCAATGGGGTGGTAAATTCTACTCCTACTGTTTCATCTTGCATAGTAATCGTTTTTACGGTAGTAGTTGCCAAATCCCTGCCAGATAAAAACATACTATAGAATGATTGCAGCTTCCTTTTTTCACAGGTATCATTATACAGCAGTAACCTTCCATATCACAACAATAAATTGTTTAATATCATTTCTCAATGTACTTTAGCATCTACCCAATTAATAAACTGCCTTTACAATTCAGCACCTGTTTATGCTGGTAAAATAACAGGCACTAAACAAACCACCAAATATGAGAAAAGCAATTACCGCAAGCTTGTTTACCTTCTATGTATCCCTGGGTTTTTCACAGTCTGTTGGCATTGGTACCGGCCTGCCCGACTCTTCTGCACAACTGGATGTAGTGAGTACCAACAAAGGATTTTTACCGCCGAGGGTTGCGCTGCAGGCAGTAAATATTGCATCCCCGGTAACAAGGCCTGCCGCAGGATTGCTGGTGTACAATACAGATTCTGCAGGTACTTCACCCAACAATGTTTTGCCGGGTTATTATTATTGGTCGGGCGCCG
>CAXTPJ010000741.1:0-2237 GCA_964245855.1 uncultured Ferruginibacter sp.
AATTGGCGCCCATTGCCCAATTGGCCCATTTGGGATCTCCGTTGCCTACATCTCCCACGGGATTACTCATTGCCCAGATATCTGAATTGTGATTGACTACCCATCCATGATTGATATTGTAAAATTCTTTTGCTGTGCGTTTACCCGTAACCGATAGCTCCGTTAAAAGATCAAATAATGGCTGGTTCAATTCCGACAGATTGGTATTTTCTGCAGGCCAGTAATTCATCTGCACATTGATATTAGTGGTGTAATTACTACTCCATGGCGGGCGCATTTCTTTATTCCAGATGCCCTGCAAATTGGCCGGGGCATTGGGTGTACGGGATGATGCGATCAACAGGTAACGGCCATACTGAAAATACAACGCTTCCAATCCAGCATCCGCAGCGCCAGTACGATAAACAGCAAGGCGCTCATCCATTGGCAATGCTGTTTTATCTTCTTTATTCAACACTAATGATACCCGGTTAAAATATCTATGAAAATCTGCCAGGTGGGCTTTCAACAGCACTGGATACGGTTTTTTCAATGCCTTTTTTAAATAAGTTTTTGCCAGCAGGTGTTCATCTTTTCCATCTTTATCGGGACACCTATCATATCCATTAAAGCTCGTAGCTGCAGTTACATACAATATTATTTCTGATGCGTTGGTAATATGGATACTACTGGTATCGGCAATAACTTTACCCTCTTTGGCCACTGCTTTTACCTGTAATTCAAACCGCATTCCGTTGCAGCCTGCTGTATCATCCCAAACAATAGAAGGTTGTTTACTATAATAACTCGGCTCTACATGTGCCGGAGCTTTACCTTTTATAACCAGCAGCTGGTTACCTGGTTCAAGGTGGTATTTCTGCTGGCTTTTTGCCAGCAAATCAATGTTCAGTTGTTTTGGCTGGCTGGCAGAAATTTTAATGATGATCACTTTATCCGGCGCAGAAGAAAAGATTTCCCTTTTGTAATCAACGCCAGCAACGGTATATTTTGTTGTAGCGATTGCATCTGCAATATTAAGGTCACGATAATATTTGGATACGGCTTTATTGGTAAAACGTTGTTTGATCACCAGGTCTCCCAATGGCAAATAACTCTCAGAATACAATCCCTGCATCTTGTGCGCCATCGCATTGGCTGTTGCGTAATCGCCTTTAAACAGTGCATCCCGTAATGGTTGCAGGTATTGTGGAGATGCCGGATTTACGCCTGTTTTTAAAGGTCCACCGCTCCAAAGCGTAGCTTCATTCAATTGTATAAATTCCTCTTCCACACCCCCAAAAATCATTGCGCCAAGTGTACCATTGCCAACCGGCAAAGCTTCTGTCCATACCGTTGCCGGTTGATTATACCAAAGCGATAGGTATTTGGCCGATTGCGCTGTGATTGTTTCACAAAAGGAAAAAAACATAAAAAAAGAGAAGACATATCTTGACATAGCTACAAAATTTAATGGATATAAATCTGGTTTTATAAACAAATAGTTTGTAAAAAATTTATTCGTTTGCTTACTTGTCTCAACCATTCTTTCGCAATGAGTTCATGGCCGGAGAAAGTTGGATGAATCCCGTCCCATATCCAGTAACCAGGCGCCGCCTTCTTATCCGCATCAGTAAATATTTTTTGAAGCGGCACAAAAACAGCATTGAATTCCGTAGCCAGGTTGCGGACAATCACCTGCCGCTTTTGCAGATCCTCACTCCACACACCCCAGTGTTCCTTTGTACGGGTGCCCGCCAACATAAATGGTTCACATAATACCAGCAAGCATTCCGGCAATTGCTGAATGGTTTGCCTGAGTATTGACCGATATACGCTTTCATACTTTTCCGGTGTATCAATATCCTGTTGCTTAACCACTGAATCTGTGTCATTGATGCCAACCAGTACACTCAACACATCCGGCTTGATATCCAGCGCATCTGCCTGCCATCTTTTTTCAAGGTCAGTAATTTTATTTCCACTGATACCTCTGTTGTAAAACTGGTTATTCTTTTCAGGAAAGGCAGCCCCAACCCTGCTGGCAATACTAAATGCATAACCATGTCCCATAATATGATTGGGATCTTTATCCTTTCCATGGTTGCCATCAGTAATAGAATCGCCCTGGAATAAAAATGTAAGCCGCTCTTCTTTAACAGCAGGTATAACCCGGGTTGCAAACAAATGCTCAGCGGGCAAACCCGCAACAACAATGCCTCCCAAGACAGCCTTCTTAATAAAATTTTTTCTTGAATATG
>CAXTPJ010000742.1:0-2234 GCA_964245855.1 uncultured Ferruginibacter sp.
GAGTGTTAGTTTTTATGTGTTTATTTTATTCGTTAGCCCTTTTTACTTTTTGTCTTGTTACAAAAAGTAACAAAAAAATCCAAGGCTGCGAATAAAAAGGCTGAAATTTTATTCACCAGCCTAAAATCAGGGAACTCGCCAAAAGAGATCAATACTTTATGGTTCAGGCTGGCTCAAACAGCCTTGATTTTTGAACGGCTGATAAATAAAATTTCTAGCACTTTTTATTCGAGGCCATATCCACCTTTTGTTTGAGCATCGAATAAACTGTGTTAACAATATGCAGGGTAAACAAAATGTAGCAAAGAAACCAACT
Source organism: uncultured Ferruginibacter sp. (assembly GCA_964245855.1). Lineage (GTDB taxonomy): Bacteria > Bacteroidota > Bacteroidia > Chitinophagales > Chitinophagaceae > Ferruginibacter. Next base: position 317 of record CAXTPJ010000742.1, read on the forward strand.
ACTTTTAGCCTTTTAATTTTGTTTCTGACTGGTAAATTAAAGTCACTACTTTGGAAGCGTTGCAGATAATTTTTTGATTGGAAGCAAATCAATTTTTCTGAATTCAACTTCTGATCCTTCTGCCTGGATGGCAATCTGGCCTTTGTTTGCAGTGCAGTCAAAACCATCATTTACGAGATCGTTGTTAACCCAGATACGAATGGAGCTGCCGGCACATTCAATTGTCATACGGTTCCATTCGCCCAATGGTTTTTCAGAACTGTCGGTGAGGTTTTTTATGCGGCGTTCTTTGCCTTCTGTAATGCCCCATTTATCTTTAGGGCCACGGAATTTTTCCATGTCTTTTACTTTGATGTCTTCTACAATGCACCAAAAATCGCCGGCATCGCCATGCTGCATCTGGCACTCCAATGATTTCGGGAACATTTTGTACAATGCCCTAGGTGTAGAAGCGTGTACCAAAACACCGCAATTGCCGGGCTTGCCGGCAAAACGATATTCGACTGTTAAACGGTAATTGCTGAACACTTTATCGGTGATCAAATGCCCTTGCGGCGTACCAAGGCTCACCAATAAATCATTGCGGATAATAAATGGATTGATGGCTGTTTTATTGGTATCCATTTCCGGCACATCAATGTGCCAGCCTTCAAGATTTTTTCCATTGAACAAAGAAACAGTTTGGGCCAACAAAGTTTGTTGCAGTATGATGAATGTGTAAATAAAGCAGGCCATTTTTTTCATCAGGTTATTTTTTGTTGAGTAATAAAGATAATGTTCTGCTTTATTTGATGCCTGTAGAATTTATTTCCCAATGCCCCCGTGAGTTTTTATAATAGTAAAATGCTATATGCCTTATCTGTAAAGGGTTGTGGGCATTGGCACCGTTGTTGGTAATTGGCAGTCGAAATGAATTGTCAACTTTAATTACTTTCAAATGAAGTTTATCAAAAAGTATTATTGCCTGCCTTTGCTTTTTTCTGTATTATTTTTTGCTGCCTGCTCTTCCTCTAAAGAGGCAAGAAAAATGAAACAGGAAATTAAAGGTGAATGGGTAATAAAAACCATTAGCATAGAAGGAACAGATGCAAGGGTAAAAGCTACCGTTTTTAATGAAGCCGATTTCAACTGTTTTATCGGCAGTACGTGGAACTTTATTGCCAACAATAGTTTAGGTACGTATATGCTTCCCAATAATGCAGCCGGTTGTTCCAGCATTACCAGGAATATCCGCTGGTCGATTGATGAACCCGAAGGGGACGAAAGAAAATTTCAATTTAAAAGACTGGATGATAAAAAGAATCCTGTGGATGATAACAACGGGTTTCGGTTAAGTGTGGCCACACTAACGGAAACGAGTATGCAATTAAAATCAGCTCTTACATTTGAAGGCAAGCCAATCAACATCGTTTACAATTTCGAGAAAAATAAATAATCATTGTATGAAAAATATATTAATCAATACAGCGCTTGTTGCCGGGATGGCAATGATGCTTTGCACAGGGTGCGACAGTACAAAAAAAATCAATAATTCACAAAAGGGTGCTGCAATTGGTGCCGGTAGTGGTGCCGTAATTGGCGGTATAATTGGCAATAACGTTGGTAACGGAAAAAATACCGTATTGGGTTCCATTATCGGTGCCGCAGTAGGTGGCGTTGTAGGTGGAGTAATTGGCAATAAAATGGACAAGCAGGCTGAAAAGATCAAACAGGAAATACCCGGTGCAGAAGTTACGAGGGTAGGTGAGGGCATTAATGTAACTTTCAATGAAAATAACCCGGATGGATCAAAGGCGGGTGTTTATTTTGCAACCAATATGTCTGATATCAACGCCAATTCAAAATTGGCACTGGATAAACTGGTGAAAGTTTTTGCTACTTATCCTGAAACAAATATTCTGGTTGAAGGCCATACGGA
>CAXTPJ010000743.1:0-2233 GCA_964245855.1 uncultured Ferruginibacter sp.
CTTAAGGTTAGATACTTAGCAGTAAACCTTTCTTTGATTGAGTTGGTCTCTGTTTACTTTTTTTCTTGATAAAAAAAGTAACAAAAAAATCAAGGCTGCGAATACAAAGCCTTAAATTTTCATATCAGCCTAAAATCAAGGAACTCGCCGTAAGCGTTTTATAATTTAAAGGAAATGCCGGCTCAAACAGCCTTGATTTTTTAACGGCTGATGCGAAAAATTTATAGCACTTTTTATTCGAGGCCACCCAACGCCTATTCTGAGATCTAAAACTGCTTCTTGTGTTTTGAACAATAGATAATGTTAAAAATATTGCTATGAAAAATTACAGTACAAGAGTGCGACGCAACGCTGATGCACAGCATTACTGAAGCTGGTAACAAAATAATTATTTACCCCTGCCGCAAATGCTTAAAACAAAAGACCGATAGTTCAATACTACCGGTCTTTTGTTGATTATTTTTTACCTGTTGTTGTAGAGATCTTTCTGTTCAACAAATAAGTGATACCTGCTTTTTAACTGTTCCAAACAATTGCTGCAAAGGCAATCAGTGTATTTTGATTTGATGAATGCATCTTCTTCGGTTGAAATTTGTATGCCATAACACTGGCATTTCAATATATCGCCCACTTTGCATTCAAAGGCATTATTGCAACGGGGACATTTTTTTTCTTCCTGCCTGCACATGCTCCATTGCTTTACTGATCAAAATAAATTAGCTGCCGCAACTGATGCAACCATCCTGCATGGTGCAGGTTGGGCCATCTGCCTGTGTTGGCTCAATGTCAGACACCGCATTGTTTACTGTTGCAGTAATTTCTGTGTGCGGAATAACGGGTTCCATTTCTTTGCTGCCCTGCTTTTCTACCGTAAACTGTACGGCCTGTGTTGCAGCCTGGCTACGCAAATAATACATGCCTGTTTTCAATCCTTTTTTCCAGGCGTAAAAATGCATAGATGTTAACTTGGAAGCTGTTGGGCTATCAACGAATAAATTCAATGATTGTGACTGGCAGATGTATGCACCACGGTCAGCGGCCATATCGATGAGGTTACGTTGCTTGATTTCCCAAACTGTTTTGTACAATTCTTTGATATCTGCAGGTATTTCATCAATGTTCTGGATAGAACCATTTGCAGCAATGATCTTGTTCTTCATGTTGTTGTTCCACAAAGCGAGGTTCACCAAATCTTTCAACAAATGCTTGTTTACGATGATGAACTCGCCGCTCAATACCCTTCTTGTGTAGATGTTGGAAGTGTATGGTTCAAAACATTCGTTGTTACCAAAGATCTGCGATGTAGAAGCCGTTGGCATTGGCGCAACCAATAAAGAGTTTCTAACACCATGTTCTTTTACTTCGGCTTTCAATGCAGCCCAATCCCAACGGTCGGTTGGTCTTACGCCCCACATATCAAACTGGAAGATGCCTTTTGATACCGGTGAACCCTGGTAGGTTTCATAAGCGCCATCCTGTTTAGCCAGGTCTTTACTTGCAGACATAGCAGCAAAGTAGATGGTTTCAAAAATATTTTTGTTGAGCATTTTTGCCAGGTCGCTTTCAAACGGCAAACGCAGCATGATGAATACATCAGCCAAACCCTGTACACCCAATCCAACCGGGCGGTGTTTCCTGTTGGAAGTTTCTGCTTCCGGAACCGGGTAATAGTTGTTATCGATTACTGCATTCAGGTTTTTAGTTACCTGGTAAGTTACCTCGTATAATTTCTGGTGGTCAAATTTTCCATCGATCACAAAACGTGGCAGCGCCAGTGAAGCCAGGTTACATACCGCCACTTCTTCAGGGCTGGTATATTCCATGATCTCTGTACACAGGTTGCTGCTCTTGATAGTGCCTAAGTTCTGTTGGTTGCTTTTACTGTTGGCAGCATCTTTATACAACAAATAAGGCGTACCGGTTTCAATTTGAGATTCCAATATTTTAAACCAAAGGTCTTGCGCCTTAATCGTTTTTCTTGCTTTGCCGGCGGCTTCGTAACTGGTGTATAAGGTTTCAAATTCAGCGCCCCAGCATTCGCTTAAGCCCGGTGCTTCGTTCGGACAGAACAAACTCCATTCACCGTTTGCTTCTACTCTTTTCATAAACAAATCACTCATCCACAAAGCGAAAAATAAATCCCTCGCCCTCATTTCTTCTTTACCATGATTTTTTCTCAGGTCTAAGAATTCGAATACATCTGCATGCCATGGTTCCAGGTAAATGGCGAAAG
>CAXTPJ010000744.1:0-2229 GCA_964245855.1 uncultured Ferruginibacter sp.
TTATTTGTGGCGCCCTCTCGATGGCTGTATCGGCTCCTATTAATATCATGATGATGAAAGCTGCTCCCGGTGCAGAAATGATGGGTGCTGCTTTTATGCAGGCCGCCTTTAATTTTGCCAATTCCTCCGGCGCTTACCTGGGTGGACTCCCGCTGGAGCATGGCTTGTCTTACAATTACCCATCTCTCGTTGGCATGGTAATGACCTTTGCCGGCCTCCTGATCTGTTTGTATTACAATAATAAATACAGTCCTGCTAAAAAGTTGCAATACCTTGCGGAATAAGGAAAAACAATTTTTGCTTACTGAATAAACTCAAATTATTTCAATTCCGAATGACTTGCATCTGGTTTAAAATACTCTCAGTACCTGCATTTATATAAAACAGTAACTGCGCCTCTTTTGGTTCGGTCACGCCAAAGGCGTGATTGAAAATTGCGGAGCAAAATTTTCAAAGAAGCAAAAGCAGTTCCGCTTTGGGGCGGGATTGCAGTTACGCTGCCTGCCGGCAGTGGAGGCATCTAAAATTCAAAAAAAATCAACTACGTTTAAAGGAATAACATTTCACACCATCGAATTTGTCACAATGCAAATTTATCTTAGTTGCCATAATATAATTCAGCACAAGTGAGTGACACAACGCTGCTGAATAGCATTCCAACTGCTGGTAACAAAATTGTATTTTCTGTGCATAATTCAACAGGAAAGTCACCTCTCAAAATCGTATTTTTGAGGTTCGCAAATTTTACAGCACCAAACAAAAAATCATCCGTTACGGAACGGTTCTCAATATGCAATTTTCTCACTTACACGTACATACCCAGTTCTCTTTGTTAGATGGCGCTGCCCCTATCAAAAACCTGTACAAAAAAGCCATTGCCAATAAAATGCCTGCCCTTGCCATCAGCGACCATGGCAATATGTTCGGCGCATTTGAATTTGTAAAGGAAGCTTACAACCATAAAAATGATGATGGTACTTTAAAAGTAAAACCAATTGTCGGTTGCGAATTTTATATTACCACCGACCGCCATAGAAAAACATTCAGTAAAGACGAAAAAGACCCGAGGCACCACCAGATTTTACTGGCAAAAAATGAAAAGGGCTACAAAAATTTAGTAAAGCTGACTTCACTGGGTTACATCGAAGGAATGTATTCCAAATATCCACGCATTGATAAAGAACTCATTCATAAATACCACGAAGGGCTTATCGCCACTACCTGTTGCCTTGGCGCACTGGTGCCGCAGATGATCCTGAAAAAAGGTGAGGCTGAAGGGGAAAATGAATTCAAATGGTGGCTGAATATTTTCCAGGAAGATTATTATGTTGAACTGCAACGCCACGGTATTCCGGAACAGGAAAAAGTGAATGAAGTGTTGCTTCGGTTCGCAAAAAAATACAATGTAAAAGTAATTGCCAGCAACGACAGTCATTATGTAGACCAGAAAGACTCCAATGCACATGATATTTTGCTGTGCATCAACACCGGCGAAAAACAATCTACAGAAAAATGGCAGGGCAATGGCGATGATGATATTTCTTCAAAAGGCAAACGTTTTGCTTTTCCAAACGACCAGTTTTATTTTAAGACCGGCGAAGAAATGGCCGGCGTTTTTCACGACCTGCCGGAAGCGATTGATAACACTAACGAAATCGTTGACAAAGTTGAATTGCTGGATCTGAAAAGGGACATCCTGCTACCCCATTTTGTAACACCGCCCAATTTTAAAACGCAGGATGAATACCTGGAAAGCATCACCTGGGCTGGTGCCAAAGAACGGTACCTGATCTTTACGCCGGAAACAGAAGAGCGCATCAATTTCGAACTGGGCGTTATCCGTGAAATGGGCTTTGCCGGTTACTTTTTAATTGTAAGTGATTTCATTAAAGCGGGCCGTGAAATGGGCGTGTTTGTCGGCCCGGGCCGTGGATCTGCTGCCGGTAGTGTGGTAGCTTATTGCATCGGTATCACCAACATTGATCCCATCAAATACAATTTGCTGTTTGAAAGGTTCCTGAACCCGGAGCGTAAGAGCATGCCCGATATTGATACAGATTTTGATGATGATGGACGGCAGCGGGTGATTGATTATGTGGTGCAGAAATATGGCAAGAACCAGGTAGCCCAGATCATTACTTATGGTACCATGGCCGCTAAATCGAGTATTGCAGATGTGGCGAGGGTAATGGATCTTCGACTGGCTGTAAGGCGGGCTTTATGCAATAT
>CAXTPJ010000745.1:0-2226 GCA_964245855.1 uncultured Ferruginibacter sp.
CCACGGCATTGTGGGTGCCCAGATTGGTACCGGGGCCGGGTTGGCTTTTGCTGAAAAATACAATGGTACTAAAAATGTGGTGTTGTGCTTTTTTGGCGATGGCGCTGCAAGGCAGGGTATGTTGCACGAAACTTTCAACATGGCCATGACCTGGAAGTTACCGGTAATTTTTATTTGTGAGAACAACAACTATGCAATGGGTACTTCGGTAGCCCGTACCAGTAATGTACTGGATATTTATAAAATGGCTGATGCGTATGATATGCCGGGCGATACGGTGGATGGCATGAGCTCAGAAGCGGTGCATGATGCTGTGTTAAGGGCAGCCAACCGTGCAAGAAACGGGGAAGGGCCTACTTTACTGGAAATTAAAACATACCGTTATAAAGGCCACAGTATGAGTGATCCACAGAAATACCGTACCAAGGATGAAGTGGAAGAATACAAGCAGCGTGACCCTATTGACCATTCATTAAAAGTATTGAAAGAAGAATATAAAGTAACCGACGAAGAGATTGAAGCGATCAATGAAAGGGTTAGGTTACAGGTAGAAGAGTGTGTGAAATTTGCGGAAGAAAGCCCATGGCCATCTGACGATGAATTGCTGAAAGATGTATATGTTCAGGAAGATTATCCATTTATTGTGGACTAATTGATGAATTTTTATAAACTCAAATTTTAATAATTAAAAAAATATCCATTGCTTGTCATATAACAACTAAGCGGATGGATGAAAAACAACAATGGCAGATAAGCAAATAACAGTGGAAACTGAAGAAAGAAATGAAGTGGTAGCAAAGGCCCAGGATTTTTGGGCTAAATTCAGCAAACCGATCATCTATGTAGGCAGCGCCGTTATTATATTGATTGGCGGCTGGTTCGGGTACAAAAATTTTGTAAAAGCACCCAAAGAAGCAAAAGCATCAGAAGCAATTTTTCCTGCTGAGCAACTGTTTGATAAGATGGCGCAGGCGGGCTTTACCAAAGACTCGGTTAACTTGGTTTTGAATGGCGGTAACGGTATCAGCACCGGTATTTTAAAAGTAGCGTCTACCTACAGCGGAACTGCTGCCGGTAACAGGGCTAACTATATTGCAGGCGCTTGTTATTTGCAGGTAGATGATTTTAACAATGCCATTAAATACTTAAAAGACTTTAGTACGCCGGCTACACAAATTCAGGCAGCAGCTTATGGCATGCTGGGCGATGCTGCTGCAGGTTTGAAAAAGAACGATGACGCTTTTGACTACTATAAAAAAGCAGTTTCGGTGAACCCGAAAGATGAATTTATGACTGCCCAGTCTTTGTTTAAAGCTGGTTTATTTGCTGAAAACATTGGCAAAACAAATGATGCTGTTGATTTGTACAAACGCATCAGGGATGAATTTCCGAAGAGCAACCACTCTGCAGATGTTGAGAAATGTTTGGCAAGGTTGGGAGTGCTGAATTAAGTTTAGAAGAAGTTGAATAGTTGTTGAACGGTTGTTGAATGGTTGTATTGTTAAATTTTTATTGACAGTATTTGTGAGCAAGTTTCCCAAAGTTAATCAGTTGCGATGTTGTTGATTGTTAGATTGCTTTATTGCTATATTATTCAAAAGCAAGATGTGATTTGTAAAGCTTTGAGCTTGAGGAGTGACCAAAACAATTTAACCATGTAACAGTACAACAATCCTCCACGAGCAGGCTTTAAAATATAAAAATACTATGTCAGTAAACACTGATAATCTGTTAAACACTACAGGCATCCAGTTACCAACGGGTGCCTGTGTAGTTATCGTGCGTACCGAATGGAATACTGCAACCATTGATAAGCTGGAAGCAGGTTGTAAAAAAGTGTTGGATGAACACCAGGTTGCCTTTAAGGTGATCACTGTGCCTGGCGCTTTTGAAATACCTTTTGCCGTAAAAAATTACTGGGAGGCGCACAAGTACAAGGAAGACAAGCCGCATGCATTTATAGCGTTAGGCATGGTACTTCGTGGTGGTACGCCGCATTTTGAATATGTTTGCCAGTCGGTGACTGCTGGTGTTACCCAATTGAATTTGATGTTGCCGGTGCCTACCATTTTTGGCGTGCTCACACTTGATACACAGGAGCAGGCCGATGAAAGAACGGGCGGAAAGCATGGCCATAAAGGACAAGAGGCGGCTATTACTGCATTAAAGATGATTGCATTGAAGCATGAGTTTGCCCCCAAACCCCCTAAAGGGGGCTTTTAGTGT
>CAXTPJ010000746.1:0-2222 GCA_964245855.1 uncultured Ferruginibacter sp.
TTATAAACCATGAAATTATTTTTGAAATAGCGCAGAGGATGCACAGGTAACCAAATAGCTGCTACCGTCAATGTGTAAGTGTTATTCAAAAAAATAAACGCCGCATAGATATACAGTGTTTATAGATCAAATATTCATCGTTTTAAAAAAATACTGCCAGTTTTAACCTGGCAAAAAAAGGTGTACCTGGTGTATAGCATAATTCTGTTACCGGGTTCAATTCATTCCTGAGCCTGCTTTCTGTTGCAAACTGGGCCTCGTTCCATTTGATGTTGGTGATGTTTTCAAACGCAAAACCTATTTCATATTTTGGTTGCGTATAGTTGATGGAAGCATCCAACAAAAAGTAGCCTTTTGCCACAATACTGTTGTCTTCATTAGCCGGCCTGTTTTTAATATACCGATAAGTAAGGCTGCCGTTGAAGCCTTTTACTGCTTTGTAAAACAAGCCTCCGGTGCTGGTAAACGTTGGTGCCAATGGAATGTAGTCTGCTCCTTTGGGTTCACCTATTGCCCTTGGCCGGGTAAAGTTGGCATTTACATTGGCAAAGATGTTTTTGGAAAACTGGTAACGGGCAATTACATCAATCCCTTCTCTTCTTGATTTACCGCTTGGTTCAACCACACCGGCATCGCCCACATATACAAATTCCTGGTCGAGGTGCAGATACCAGGCAGCAATGTTCAGCAAAAAATTTGCATTGGGTTTTAAGATAATGCCGAGGTCTGCGCCGTAAGCAGCCGGTAAAATTTGTCTTGCTGAGGGATCTGTCACCACACGGCTATCGTTGCTGTGAAAGCCTTTGCCAGTTTTAACATACACCTGTACGTTAGGATTAATGGTATATTGAATATTGATCTTTGGACTTACGGTTGATGTTGATTGGGAAGGATTTTGAATGCTGCTTAATTTATCGAAATAATCAAAGTGGAAGTAATCCAAGCGGAGGCCAGCATCAATCAACCATTTGCCCATACTAACCTGTTGCTGCATGTAAGCAAAGGCATTGGCTTCTTTTATATCACCCAGTTTTACATTGCTTAAAAACTGGCGTTTCACCACATTGGTTAGTTTGCTGTCTTTAGTTGCATCGTACCTGATACCTGCGCCATACGTTGATTGCAGGTTCCAGTTACTGAAGTTGTAATGGTGATTTACTTTGCTGAGATAACCGAGGATATTACGTTTTTCTGCCTGGTTAATTTCATCTCCGTTGATGGGATCATTTAAAAAGAAAGTAAAATTGGAGTAGAGGCTGAAAATGTAACGGCTGTAATAAGCCTGGTTCTCCCAAACTGTTCCGTTGGTGAAAGTATGTGCCAATGAAACATTGGCATTGTGCCTGGCAGTATTGCCTCCTTCTGTTGGATCGATGGAACCAAAGCGATCGATTGTTCCATTGTCAACTGCTCTTTCAGGTATTTGTCCTGATGCATCCCAATTGCTGACGAACGAAGATGCCGCTATGGTCAATTGAGTGTGGTTGCTGACAGCAAGATTATATTTTCCAAAAACATTGTAGCGGCGAAAGTATTGTTTGTTAATAGTTGGCCCATCAGTATAGTTTACTTCACCAGCGATGTAGGCACTTTGTTTGTCTTTGTTCTTCTTCAGCAGATCGATCATGGCCAGCGTCCTGAAAGTATTGAATTTTCCAACTTCTACCTGGATGCGACTGGTTGGAATGTTGTTGTACGTTGAAAAAGCAACGTAACCGGCGGTATTCAAATTGCCATGCTGCGTATAGTACGGGCCGGTTCCAAAATCAATGTTGTTGATCGTTTCGGGTATGATGAAGTGAGAATCCGCATATCCCTGCCCGTGAGCGTGGCTTACCATATTCACGGGCATGCCGTCAACGCTAACCTGTATATCTGTTCCATGATCGCAATCGAAACCACGTAAAAATATCTGTTCCGCTTTACCTCCGCCGGCGTGCTGGGCAATGAATAAACCGGGAACAAGGCCCAGTAACTCCTGCGTATTTCTTACTGGTTTAAGGTCAAGGTCAATTTTGCTGAGGGTGTTGAATTTAGTAGTGCCGGCACTTGACAATACTACTACATCTCTCAGGTTCAACTGGTCTTTTTCCAATGCAATTTTTATATCTGATTGTTTGGAAGTGATGGTTGCGGGGCGGTAGCCAATATAAGAAACGATCAATGATTGTTCGTTTTTAGATAATTGAATACTGAAGTTGCCATATTGATCCGTTAATGCT
>CAXTPJ010000747.1:0-2220 GCA_964245855.1 uncultured Ferruginibacter sp.
TTTCAACAAGTTATTGGCGACATAAGGGATAAACAGTTGTTAGAAACGGCTATACTGGATTTTCAACCTGACTTTATTTTTCATTTGGCTGCCCAGGCGCTTGTCCGCCGTTCTTATCAAATTCCTGCTGAAACATTTGATGTAAATGTTACAGGCACTGCCAATGTATTGGAAGTAGTAAACAAATTACCGGGTAAATGCACTGTCGTAATCATCACAACAGATAAAGTATATGAAAACAAAGAAGCCGATTATTTATATAAGGAAGACGATGTGCTCGGCGGCTACGATCCTTACAGTGCCAGCAAAGCAGCAGCAGAAATTGTAGTGGGTTCTTTCCGAAACTCTTTTTTTAATGTTGAAAAATATGAGCGCCATCAAAAAGCGATTGTAAGTGTAAGGGCAGGAAATGTGATCGGTGGAGGAGACTGGAGCAAAGACAGGATCATTCCGGATATTGTACGGTCATTGCAATCAGGCAATGCTATCATGGTAAGAAATCCTCATGCAGTTAGGCCCTGGCAGCATGTGCTGGAACCGCTGAATGGTTACTTACTAGCTGGAATGCTGGCAGATAAAGATGCTCTTGCTTATTCCGGTGCATATAATTTCGGCCCGCAGGCCGATGATCATTTACCGGTAAAAGCATTGGTTGAAACAGCCATCGGTTGCTGGGGTAGCGGCGAATGGATTGATGGGTATGATGTCAGCCAGCCACATGAAGCGGGCCTCTTAAAACTATCTATTGAAAAAGCGGTATCAACCTTGCAATGGCAACCAAAACTGAACAGCAAAGAAGCCATTGAATGGACGATCAACTGGTATAAAGAAACTGCAGCCAACGCTTACGAATATACGATTCAGCAAATAAACAGTTACCAGCAAAAATGACTTTTACGCCAACCACTTTAGCGGGCAGTTATGTTGTTGGCCTTACGCCATATTCAGATGAGCGGGGCTGGTTTGCCCGTACTTATTGCAAGCGTGAATTTGAAGCAATCGGTCATCAGAAAGAATGGGTACAAATGAACCATTCTTTTACAAAAGATAAAGGTACGGTGCGTGGAATGCATTTTCAATTTCCGCCCCATGGCGAAATTAAAATGGTACGCTGTATTGCCGGTGCTGTGCTGGATGTGATCATTGACATCAGGAAGGGATCTGCTACTTTTTTACAATGGGCGGCGGTTGAATTATCTGCTGCCAATAAACAAATGCTGTACATTCCGGAAGGATTTGCTCATGGTTTTCAAACATTGGAAGATGATACAGAACTGATCTATCACCACAGTGACTTTTATCAGCCGGGCGTAGAAGGTGGTATCCGGTACAATGACCCGGCTTTGAATATTTCGTGGCCTTTACCGGTGCAGACAATTTCAGAAAGAGACAGCAACCATCCGTTGTTCGATCATCAATTTAAAGGGATTTAATTATGCAATGCAGATTTTGTAAAACAGAACTATCTCATGTTTTTATCGACCTGGTAAACTCACCGGCGTCCAATTCTTTTTTAACAGCAAAACAGTTGAATGAACCCGAAACCTACTTTCCATTAAAAGTATACACCTGCGAAAAATGTTTTTTGGTTCAGGTAGATGAGTATAAAAAATCAGATGCTATTTTCGACAGCAACTATGTTTACTTCTCTTCCTACAGCACCAGTTGGTTGAAGCATGCAAAAGAATACACCGAAATGATGACCGAACGTTTTGGTTACAATGAAGATTCACTGGTGATTGAAGTGGCTTCCAATGATGGTTACCTGTTGCAATATTTCAACCAGAAAAATATCCCTGTGCTGGGTATTGAGCCCACGGCCAATACTGCGGAAGCGGCTAAAGACAAAGGCGTTGATTCTGTTGTTGATTTCTTTGGCGTTCGGTTAGCGAAAGAATTGGTTGAGCAGGGCAAGAAAGCCGATTTGTTATTGGGTAACAATGTACTGGCGCATGTTCCTGATATTGTTGATTTTGTTGGAGGAATGAAAATTATTTTAAAAGAGGATGGCGTGGTAACCATGGAATTTCCTCACCTGATGCAGTTGGTAGACAACAACCAGTTTGATACCATTTACCATGAACACTTTTCTTATCTTTCTTTCACAACAGTACAACAGATTTTTGAATCGCAGGGTTTGGTAATGTTTGATGTGGAGCAGATACCTACACATGGCGGATCGTTGCGCATTTATGCACAGCATGCTCCTGATGCCACCAA
>CAXTPJ010000748.1:0-2215 GCA_964245855.1 uncultured Ferruginibacter sp.
TATATTTTGCAACGCATCTGTTACATCATATACCAATTGGCTGGTATAAGCAATACAAATATGAACCGGTGCATATACGCTTACAGTGCGGCCGCTTTGTTCGGCAGCGCTCATTACAATAGAGCCGGTTCGGGCTACTAAAAACTCACAACCTGTAATAGACGCATCGCAGGTGGAAAGGCTGATGGTGTTACTGAACACATCATTCCAGCGATCATCGCTGCAATAAATTTTTGTCCAGTCTCTTGTTTTTATCAATTGATGCACTTGCTGCTGCATTGCTTCTTCATCAAGACAAAAAACAAACTTGCCCTGCAGGCCGGTAAAGGTTTGGGCAAACAATACTTCCGGCTCTTCCTGTTGCGGATGGTATACCGGGAGTGATTTTTCACTCAACGGAAACGGTAAAGGCACCGGGTTAACCAGTGCCTTTTTTATTTTGTTTAAAATATTTTCTCTTGAGTTTGTTCCACTCATATTTATCAGCTTACAATTGGAGGAATGGGAGTAGTGCCGTTCAATGGTTCTGAAGGCTCATCCTGTACATCGAGCGTTTTCTTTTCCTCAAAAGGCCTTTTGCCGATCAAAGTTTCTACATCACTCTTAAACAACACTTCTTTTTTCAATAATTCCTTGGCTAATTTTTCTACTTCGCCCTTTTTTTCAATCAATAATTCTTTGGTACGTACATAAGCCTGTTCAATCAGTTTCCTTACTTCCGTATCAATCATTTTACCTGTTTCTTCACTGTATGGTTTGGTAAAAGTATTTTCCTGGTTAGGATCGTAATAACTGATGTTGCCGATCTTATCATTCATACCATATACCGTAATCATACTGTAAGCGATACGGGTTATCTGCTGCAGGTCATTGCTGGCGCCAGTACTGATTTTGCCAAAGAAAATATCTTCACTTGCCCTTCCGCCCAACGTCATACAAATTTGATCCAGCAACTGATCGGTGTTGTACAAATATTGTTCTTTTGGTGTGTATTGAGCGTAACCCAGTGCAGCCGTTCCCCTTGGAACCACGGTTACTTTTAATAAAGGGTATGCATGTTCTAAAAACCATCCGCAAATCGCATGGCCGGCTTCATGGTACGCAATGATCTCTTTTTCTTCCGGAGAAATGATCTTGTTTTTCTTTTCCAATCCACCAATCACCCTGTCAATCGCATCCTGGAAATCACTCATGTCAACTGCATCTTTTCCTTTTCTTGCAGCGATCAAAGCTGCTTCGTTACAAACATTGGCGATATCGGCACCGGCAAAGCCGGGTGTCTGTTCTGCCAGTTTATGAATATCCAGTGTGCTGGAAATTTTGATTGGTTGCAAATGCACTTTTAAAATGGCTTCCCTTCCAACCAAATCCGGCTTGTCAATAGATATCTGCCTGTCGAACCTGCCCGGGCGCAACAATGCAGAATCCAGTACATCCGGTCTGTTGGTGGCTGCCAAAATAATGATGCCTAAATCGGTACCAAAACCATCCATTTCTACCAGCAATTGATTTAAGGTATTTTCCCTTTCATCATTGCTCATCATTACATTTTTCCCCCTTGCACGGCCTATTGCATCTATCTCATCTATAAAAATTATGCAAGGTGCTTTTTCCCTTGCCTGCTTAAATAAATCTCTTACACGGCTGGCACCTACACCCACAAACATTTCCACAAAATCACTACCGCTTAAACTAAAAAAAGGAACCTGCGCTTCACCTGCAACGGCTTTTGCCAACAAGGTTTTACCCGTACCCGGAGGGCCAATCAGCAAAGCACCTTTTGGAATCTTGCCACCCAATGCGGTATACTTCTTCGGATTTTTCAGAAAGTCAACGATTTCCATCACTTCCACTTTGGCTTCATCCAAACCGGCCACATCGCCGAAGTTGATGTTTACCCTGGAAGCTTTATCAAACAAAGTAGCTTTCGATTTTCCAATGTTGAAGATGCCGCCCGGCCCGCCGGCACCGCCACCCGGGCCACCAACTTTACGCATCATCATTACAAACAATAGCCCGATCAATAAAATCGGCAACAGCGTAGTTAAAATCTGGCTGAATATTTCGCCCTCTTCATCAGGCGAATCCGGCACCTGCGGAACCAGTGGGTTCTGTTTATAGAACTCACTCATGTAGTCTGCAAATGTTTTATCTTCTATGATAGGGAAAAACAAAGCAGGCTGACCGGCAGGTATTTTCTTCGCTATGTCGTATT
>CAXTPJ010000749.1:0-2204 GCA_964245855.1 uncultured Ferruginibacter sp.
GTGAGCCACTCCTGAGAGTGGCTCACCGGGTGAAAGAAAGCGATTGGAAACACGGATTTAACGGGATTAAAGCGGATGAGCACAGATTTTTGAATGATTGGTTTTACTCATTTTACATCTGTAAAGTTTTCTTTTGTTGGATCATTTTCTTAATAAACCGGCAGTGGATTATCAGTAGATTTGAAAAACGTTTTTTATGAATAACGACGAACTTAAAAAGGAACTGCATGCGCTCATTGATACTATTGAGGATGAAGAGTTGTTGTTTTCACTGAAGGAAGATGCGGTAGCATACCAAAAGCATACTGAAAGGTTTGATGATCTATCTGATTTAACGAAGGAGGAAAGAGCAGAGCTGGAAGCATTGGCAAATGAAGATCCGGAAAAGGATATGATCAGTTATGACGAGTTTAAAACGCATATGCAACAATGGCTTACAAAGTTGTCACCAAAAGGAGATTTGTAAATAAAGTTGAAAAGTAACCTCCTATTTGATAGAAAATTGGGGATAAAAGTTGCTGAAGATTTTTACAGGCTTATTTTAGATAAAATTGATTTGGTTTCAGAAAACCCAAATACACGTAAGCTAACTGGTATTAACAGTACAAGAAGTATATTAGTAGGCAAGGGGTATCAAAACAGGATTTTTAACAGGGTTGAAAAGAATAAAGTTGTTTTTGTGAATATGATAGATACCCGCCGCAATCCCACCAGCAATCCTTTTAATAAAGCCAGATGAACCAACGTTTTTATTCCCTTGATATTTTTCGTGGTGCCACAGTAGCTTTAATGATACTGGTTAATAACCCGGGCAGTTGGGAGCATTTGTATGCACCGCTCGATCATGCGGCATGGCATGGTTGTACGCCAACCGATTTGGTGTTTCCCTTTTTTTTGTTTGCCGTTGGCAATGCCATGGCTTTTGTGTTGCCCCGCCTGGAAGAAAAAAACATTTTCTGGCGAAAGATCATTAAAAGAACAGTCTTGATCTTTGTTATCGGGTTATTGCTCAACTGGTTCCCTTTTATTAAATATGATGAGGCCGGCAACTTTGTAGCAAAGCCTTATGAAAACCTCCGAATTTTCGGCGTGCTGCAACGCATTGCACTGAGTTACTTTTTTGCAGCCGTCATTATTCATTTTTGTAAAACCCGGGGTGCTTTTGTAGCCGGCTTCTTCATTTTGTTGTTCTACTGGTTTTTGTGTGTGGCCGCAAATCCTGCTGATCCTTTTAGCCTGCCTGGTTGGTTCGGCAGTAAAGTTGACCTTGCATTGTTGGGAGATAAACACCTGTACCATGGTGAAGGCATTGCCTTTGATCCTGAAGGATTGATGAACACCTTCGGCGCCATTGTGCAGGTGCTGTTCGGCTACTTTGCAGGCAACTACATTTTACAGAAAGGTAAAACTGCGGAAATGCTGAACGGTTTATTTGTAGCGGCCTGCGTTTTAATTTTCACCGGGTTTGTGTGGGACATGGTTTTTCCAATCAACAAAAAAATATGGACGAGCAGCTACACCGTTTACACCACCGGCCTGGCGCTGCTTATTTTAAGCGTGCTGATCTATTGCATCGAGTTTAAAAAACAAACCGGCGCCTGGAGCAGGTTCTTTGATGTGTTTGGCAAAAACGCACTGTTTATTTTTGTATTAAGCGGCGCTTTGCCACGACTCTTTAATTTGATCAGGATCAGTAATGGTTTGAATGAAAACGGAAAACCAACCTACCTTTCTCCGTTTGGATGGTTTTACCAGCACGCCTGTAAATGGATCTTTCCTTCCGACCCAAGAATTGGATCATTGATATATGCCCTCTGCTTTATCGCCATGATGTGGTTTTTTGCCTGGCTGCTTACCAGGAAAAAGATCTACATCAAAGTATAAGAAGCTGTTGCTGAGTTATTAATTTGATTATGTTATAGACTTCAGGAATTCTATAGAACTTCACTGGCAAATATGATTTTGTTATTCTTTTCTTTTGGGGAAAGAATAATTACTTTTTTACTTTTCAATTAACTCAAACAGCTTCTGAATTATAAAGCCGTTATTTTAAAAGAAGTGGTGTAAATGGCATTGCCCTCCGGCGGCAGTATTTTCAAGTCGATACCATTATTAAAGCAATCCGGCGGGGCACTTAAATTTTCTATGGCAATGCTTTGGCGGTGCGGCGGCGTGTACACCTGCAGGTAAGGATAACTTTTATC
>CAXTPJ010000750.1:0-2194 GCA_964245855.1 uncultured Ferruginibacter sp.
GTCGAACTATTCAAATTAAACAACAAAATAAAAAAGCATGTCATTGACAGTAATTACCAACGGACTTCCGGGAGATGTAACGAGCCAGCTTATGGCTACAGAGAAAGTGTATTATTTTTCATTTATTGCTTTTAAAGGCGGATGTAATTCAAACAGGCAAAAAGAAAATTATTGGCTTGCTTTAACAGACAGGCGGGTTATGTATAAAACCAAAGTTTCTGAATTGAAAGGTAAAATCGAAAATTTTGTTGAGAAGGATGGTGATCTTCCATTTGACAAAATTTCTTTTATAGAAGTTTCTGAAGGCCAGGAAACAAAAGGTTGCACTACTGCAAAAACATTCCAATTAAGGATAAGTACATCTGGCGGTACCATTGCCATACCAATTCCGACAAAAGAGAAGGGGTATGAAATCAGGAAAATATATTCAGAACTTAGTCATAAAGGATAGTGAAGTTGCTGACAATACCGCTAAATTGGTTTTTAATAATGGTTATAAGAATCTATCAAAAGACCAAACGACGGAAATATTCGAAATGCCTTTATTATCCGAGTTGTTCAACCTATGGCATACTCGCTTTAAAAAAATACAGTTTTATTAAAGCTATAAAAATAACAATCAGCCGTTATCGGGATTGTCACCCATTTTCGAACAGGCCTTATATTGATAACCCATAGATGTTTTACAGCCTACAATTGTTATTAGTAGTAAGAGAAGATGGGAAGATAGTTTTATTATCTATAATGAATAGAAAGAATTGAGGTATGCAATTGTTGTTTTAATAATTGATTGTGACTTGCCCGTTGGCCAATCGTATGTTGCTGCAAGTAACCCTGCCAGAATTGAAAAAAATTCAGTAGTATCACCACATGGATAGATTTGAAATTAGCCAAACAAACAAAAAGGGCTTCATTTTGAAGCCCTTTGATTAATATGCCAGTCAATTATTGTTTAATAGATTTTTTACTCGCCAGTAATTTTCCATTGCTTATCAAATTAAAAATCACCAATCCTTTGCTTACTTCCACATCATTGATCTGGATAACACCCTGCTTATTTGAAACAGGATATGATTTCAATATCCTTCCGTTAACATCCGAAACTTGCAAAATGGTATTGCCGTCAGTGTTATCAGTAGCATAACTAACTTTGGTTTCATTTGTAAAAGGGGAAGGATAAATATCGAGTCTTGCGCTTTTATTTGGTACGGCAGCGGTATTGGCAGTACGGGCATTTGCCTCTAACAAAATTTTGATTTGCGATTGCAGTTCAGCAATTTGGGCTTTCATTTCTTCCACTTCCGAATATTCAGCATTGTCTGCATTGCCTGGATTTGCTGCTCTTGAAGCAGTGCTAACGCCGCTTACAAACAAATTGCCGTTGGCATCAATCAGCACCTGTTTCAATGTTTTTGTTGCACAGTTAACAGGTAAGTTTTGAAAGCGTACACCAGTAGCAATCGTTCCACCGCAGGCCACATGCAACTTAGCGGTTGGGGCCGATGCTGCTATACCTACATTGCCTGAAGGATTGATGGTAAACCGGTCTGCTACAGCCGTAAAATCGGTAATGATAAAATTGCCTACACCTGAATTTCCTGTTCCTCCGCTGGTAATGCCCCAACGCCTTCCTGCGGAATTGGCAGTATATTGTAGATAAAGTGATGCTCCACTTGGGCCGGCATTTTTTTCAATCAGGATACCATTGTTCGGAAACCGGGCGCTTAAATTTTCAACTGATCCTGTAGGGCCGTTTGGGCCACTGTAGTCGCTGCAACGGATATGTAGCGGATGGATAGGGCTGCTGGTACCAATACCAACATTTAAATTTGTAGTAGATGTATTTGCAGCAATAGAACTGGCTCCAGCTCCTGTAGATAGTTGCTGGGCATGGCTCAATGTAGTGATTGATAACAAAAGCGCTGTTAGTTTTAAAGCATTTCTTTTCATGATTGATGATTTATTTATTAAGGAATTCCCTAAATTATTTTAAAAGTAAATTTAACTATATCATTATTTTATAATTGCAGCTTTTTAACAATATATGCAGTGTTTTTGCAATAGGTGTAAAGAAATTTATTTTTTGCACCTGGTTTTTAGTTATCCCTTTAGAAAAATTGAATGTTGATCTCTTCTGAATATGGATCGGAACAGTTTTCATCAAAATAAACATCAAAGCATCGGGTTAAAACCT
>CAXTPJ010000751.1:0-2185 GCA_964245855.1 uncultured Ferruginibacter sp.
AGTTCATCATATAAATGTGCAGTGGTTGGTTCAACCAGTTGCAATGGCTTAAAATGCTGAAAGGCTTCCTGCTCAGATTTATAAACGCCTGCGCCCAAACCTGCACCAATAGCGGCTCCCACGCTTCCATCACAATTGTATAATTCGACCGGTATGTTTAATATGTTTATAAAACTTTCGGTAAACACCTGGCTTAAAAACATATTGGCCTTGCCTGCACGGATCATTGTTGGCAACATTCCATTCGCTTTCATAATATTCAATCCATAGCGAAACGCAAAAGCAATTCCTTCCTGTGCAGCACGGAACAAATGAGCCTTGCTGTGTTTATTAAAATCAATATTGTGCAGGTGCGACCCAACATTTTTATTATTCAATATCCGCTCTGCTCCATTGCCAAAAGGTAAAATCAACAGGCCATCGCTGCCTGCTGGTATTGCTGCTGCGGCAGCATTCATCTGTTGGTAATTTACTCCGCTGCCCGAAATATTTTTCACCCACTGGTTTAAAATTCCGGTGCCATTGATGCACATCAGCACCCCTACCCTTTTTTGTTCGGCGGTATCATTCACATGCGCAAAACTGTTTACCCTCGATTGTTTATCCGTTATCAGTTCATCGCTAACGCCATAGATCACTCCCGAAGTTCCTGCTGTAGCAGCCACTTCACCGGGTTGCAGCACATTCAGCGACAGTGCATTGTTTGGCTGGTCGCCGGCTTTGTAACAAACAGGAATATTTTCTGTGAGCGATAAGGTTGCAGCAATGTCTTTTTTTAACAGCCCATGTGTGCTAAAAACATTTTGTATGGTTGGAATAATGGAGCGGTCAAAACCAAAATAATCCATTACATCATCAGACAGTTCATTGTTCTTAAAATCCCAGAAAACACCCTCAGATAAAGCTGCTGCGGAAGTGGTGATATAGCCTGTCAGTTTCATTGCGATAAAATCTCCGGGCAGCATCACTTTGTCAATCCTGTTGTAAATTTCAGGTTCATTCATTTTTACCCAGGCCAGTTTGCTTGCGGTAAAATTGCCGGGTGAGTTTAACAAGTGCGCTAAACATTTCTCTTTGCCGATTTCTTCAAATGCTTTGTTACCCAACGCTACGGCACGACTGTCGCACCAGATAATGCCATTACGTAATACCTGCTGGTCCTTATCAACACAAACCAATCCATGCATCTGGTAGGCAATACCAATGGCGCCTATAGCTGATGGATTGTACTTGTTGGTAGCATTTGCTTTTACAATCGCAGCCTGCACATGGTCCCACCACATATCCGGGCTTTGTTCTGCCCAACCGGTGTGCAACGAAGTAACGGGAGATTCAGTTTCCGGGTACTGGCTGCTCACAATACATTCCTGCGTTTGAGCATCCACAACAGATATTTTGATGGAAGATGTTCCAATATCAATTCCTAACAACAGCATACAATCGTTTTATAAAACAAAAATATTGTATCAATATCGTTTGCATCAACCGTTATTTATTAAAAAAAGTATGCTATCTTATCAATTTATAAACAGATTGAACAACGATATTGATAATATTGTAATTGATGCTGCTTTTGGAACAACACAGTTATAATAAACGGAATATTTATTTTAAGTAAAAAGAAGTTATGAAGCAGTTGATGAAATGAATTACTAAAGCACAATGGCTGCGGGATTGTAATGTAAAGCCCGGTGAGGCCCCATCCGGCTTCCCCCAAAGGGGAAGAGGAAGAAGCTAAGCTGCTGTGCCGGACTTGGAAACGCCCGACCGGCCAACCGTTCGGACGGGGATAGCCCAGACAACTGCCAAGCAAAGCTATGCAGGTTACAGCCCTTCAGTGCATCAATAAAAAAGGCAGCCCTTTAGAGCTGCCTAAAAAATACCATTTGACATTTATGCAAGATCAAATCTGTCGAGGTTCATTACTTTATTCCATACGGCAACAAAATCTTCCACAAATTTTTCTTTCGCATCTTCGCAGCCATATACTTCTGCAATGCCACGCAGTTCTGCATTAGAGCCAAAAATAAGATCAACCCTGGTGCCGGTCCATTTGAGTTCGCCTGATGTACGGTCGTGACCCCAGAATATTTGTTGCGCATCGTTGGCGGCTTTCCACGTCGTGGTCATGTCAAGCAAATTCACAAAAAAATCATTGGTAAGCGCTCCAGGATTTTTCGTAAAT
>CAXTPJ010000752.1:0-2183 GCA_964245855.1 uncultured Ferruginibacter sp.
GTTGAAAGTTGTTGAATGGTTGTTGAAAGTGGTTGAAGATGGTTGAATGTTGTTGAAAGATCGTTTGGGGTTTAGAAGGACTATTGAAAATGTATAGAATGTCAAAGTAAAAAAGTTTGAAACTATGAGCAATAAACTATTATCAACAGAGTAAACGGCTTAAACGACTGAAACGCCTTAAACGATTGGCAACTTGCGCCAGGGGTAGTAGTGGAAAGCCCGGTGAGGATTTTGGGCGCTGGCTGCTGTGCCGGACTTGTAACGGATAACCCGCCCGGGCGCCCAAGTATTTAAAAAAAGAAAAGCTGCCATACAGCAGCTTAAGCATTTTATAAACTTTAAATAGCCGGATTGCGTATTAAACCCTTCAACAATTTTAAACAATCTTCAACATTAATTGTGGTCGATCATAGTAAGCGTATAGCCTTTTGATGCATCGGAATAATAACCGCTGCCGCCGGAACTTGTTGGTGGCTGGTACTCGGAATGAAAGAATCTTTTGTACACCAATCCTATTCCTTTTGCATAATATTCGGAAGCAAAATTCTTTTCGCTATAGGAACCCAGGTCATCAGGATTACCGATGATTTCATCCCGCTGGGCAACTTTTACAGTGCTGTCCAAATGCAGCGTACCCAATGTAAGCGGTGCATCCAGGCTGTCGTACATATAATCCCAGTCATTTAAAAACTGGAATTCAGAATATTGAGAATTGGTATTAATGTAAGAATTTCCTTTCCAGGTGAAGCCACTGTTGAATGGCATTGTCAATTTGATAAAGCGTAAGTTTTCATCGATAAATTCATACGTAGTGCCGGTATTAACAGCAGTAAAGCTGTTGTCATTCTGCCAGGCATCAGCATCGGTTTTGCGGATAGACCTTACGATGCGAAAAGCCGGCCTGCCGATATTATCCGTAATAGCAGCATCAACTAAAAATTTTGCCTGGTAACTGATGGTAATACCCTGCATAGAAAAAGGCAGGTACCGGAAAGAATCCAGTTGGTATGTAATGTATTTGCCCACCGTAAGCGGCACATACTCATCCGGTGTAGTAATTTTCAAATTGTCCGTTTCCTTTTTACAGGAACTGAAAACAACTGCAGCGATGATGCCTATCAATAAAAATTTCTTTGCCATAGAATAAAAATGATTCAATTAAAAGACCCGTCTGTTTTGTAAAAGGCTGCATGTTTTATTGCGGGCGCTGAATTATTCCTCCTCCAATTACATCATCCCCTTCGTAAAAAACAGCACTCTGCCCGGGGGCAATTCCTTTTACATTCTCATAAAAACGAACTTTTACACCATTTTCGTATGTGTAGAGGTTGCTGAGGGCACCTTTATCTTTATACCGGATCTTAGTAAGTACTTCCATGCCATCGCTTGGGCCGTCATATTTTATCCAGTTGATCTTGCCAACAGTCATTTCGCTGCCTTTCAGGTCTTCTTCATCGCCCAATACAACCGTGTTGGTATCAGGATCGATATTGGTAACAAAAGCTGGTTTCCCTAAAGCAATATCCAACCCTTTGCGCTGGCCCACCGTATAAAAAGGGTAGCCCTTATGCTGACCCAAAATTTTACCGGAGCGGTCAACAAAATTGCCGCCGGCTACTTTTTCTTCCAACCCTGCTACATTGCGTTTTAAAAAGCCACGGTAATCGTTATCAGGCACAAAGCATATTTCGTAGCTCTCACTTTTTTTGGCCAGTTCAGGGTAGCCGAAATCATGCGCCATCTGGCGGATATCGGTTTTATGATAAGTTCCCAGAGGCAATAACGTACGGCTCAACAGATCCTGCTGCAAGCCCCACAATACATAACTCTGGTCTTTGGTTTCATCAACGCCTTTGCGGATAAAATAGCGGCCATTGCTGTGCTGGTGTATTTGTGCATAGTGGCCGGTGGCAATGAAATCGCAGCCGAGGGCATCAGCCCTTTTTAATAAAGCCCGCCATTTAATATGGGTATTGCACATAACGCAGGGATTGGGGGTGCGGCCGGCAATATATTCTTCAATAAAATTATCGATCACAAAATCGCCGAATTCATCCCTGATATCTAAAATAAAATGGGGGAAACCATGCTGCACAGCGGCTTGCCGGGCATCGTTGAAACTATCCAGGTTGCAGCAGCCGGTTTCTGTTTTACCCGTTGTTCCTACGCTGGTTGAGTAATCC
>CAXTPJ010000753.1:0-2183 GCA_964245855.1 uncultured Ferruginibacter sp.
TTCCATGCCCCGGCTTTCTTTTGGAAGAAGGCCTTCTGTTGGTTCAATACTAACAATATCGGCTGCAAACAATTGTTCTTTTGCTTCTTCAACCTGGCCATTCCGGCACATGGTTACTAACTGGTTGGCTATGGCTGCTGTTGTCATCGTTAACATATTTTGAAATAGAAAATTACTTTTATTCAGGAAGAAATTCAGCAACTATTTTTCTCGCCAGGCTTTCCAGCTTCCGCAACTCCAGATTGCCCAAAACACCAGTACTGGTTGAAAAAATAAACGCAACAATCTTTTGTTATCGGTGTCTAATCCAAAGCCATCGAGGTGGTGAGTGTATTGCGAAATATTGCCCGGGAAAACCAGGATGAAAAATATAGCAGCAACCCACCCGATCAATGGTCGTTTGGATTTCCAAAAAATGAGTGCCAATCCCAATGATATTTCTGCAATACCGGATAGTATTACTACCATGTCTTTATTAAAAGGTAACCACTGCGGCACCTGCACTAAAAATTCTTCTCTTGCAAATGTCAAATGGCTGATGCCCGCCAATACCAGGAAAGATCCCAATATTATTCTTGCTGTCTTTTGTAGGTTGGTTGTGTTATCCATAAAAAATTAATATGCACACCAATTGATAAAACCGTACCAATGTGTTGATATGTTTATACACTATCGGCATTTTATGCGCAAGTAAATCCTGCTGTAATATCAAAAACCATTGGCACCTAAATTGGTGAAGGTTCGCAGATTATTTTTTCACACATTTATTTATACAAAAAACAAAATGGAACAACAACATAAATGGAAACAGCAGGCAGCATTGATAAGAAAGTGGTGCCTTATTTCTACAACCGCTGCAGCATCCGGTCATCCCACATCCTGCTTATCAGCAGCCGATATTACCACCGTTTTATTTGATCAGTATTTTACTTACGATATCGCCAATCCGTTGAACCTCTCCAACGATCGCTTTGTGTTATCCAAAGGGCATGCAGCGCCGTTGCTATATAGTTTATTCGGTGCCGCTGGCGCTTATCCTATTGAAGAAGTAAAATCACTCCGTAAACTGGGCAGCCGTTTTGAAGGGCACCCAACGCCAAAGTTTGTGTATGCAGAAGCGGCAACGGGTTCATTAGGACAAGGCCTTTCTGTTGCTGCAGGATTAGCGCTGCATGCAAAAAGAGAACAATTGCCTTACAAATCTTTTGTGCTGTTGGGCGATGGGGAACTGGCCGAAGGTCAGGTTTGGGAAGCCGCCAATTTTGCATCTTACCACCATTTAGATAACCTGGTTGCGATACTTGATATCAACCGGCTGGCACAAAGTGGCGAAACCATGTTCGGCCATCACATTGATCATTATGTAAATCGCTTCAAAGGATTTGGTTTTGAAGTGGTAGCCATCGACGGGCATAATTTTGAAGAGATCGATGGTGCATTAAAAAAGGCTGTTGCCAATGCTTCCAATAAGCCATTTGTAATTATTGCAAAGACAATCAAAGGCAAAGGCATTTCTTTTATTGAGAATAAAGAGGGCTGGCATGGCAAAGCATTAAAAGAAGAGGAGCTGCAAAAAGCACTGGATGAATTAGGCCCGGTAGATGACAGCCTTCATTTTAAATTGAAGCAGCCTGCAAAAAAAGAACTGGTATCCCCAGATAGAGAAGTAGCGAATGCAGAAATCCAGTTTGATAAAGAGAAAGAATATGCAACTAGGGAAGTGTTTGGAGAAGTGATCAGTGAATTGGGAAAAGTAAATAAAACGATCTATGCATTGGATGCCGATGTAAAAAATTCAACTTTTACGGAAGATTTTTTAAAAGCTTTCCCGGAGCGTTTTGTGGAATGTTTTATTGCAGAGCAGAACATGGTTTCGGTTGCGGCAGGACTGTCAAGGATTGGTAAGATAATACCGGTGGTTGCTACGTTTGCAGCTTTTTTAACAAGGGCGGCAGACCAGGTACGTATGGCAAAAGTATCGCAGGCCAATATTAAATTTGTGGGTTCGCATGTTGGTGTGTCGATTGGTGAAGATGGCCCTTCTCAAATGGGACTGGAAGACATTGCTTTGTTTGGAACATTGCCTGATGCAGTTGTGCTGCAACCAGCCGATGGGCCTTCTGCCGCAAAGTTGGTTCCGTTGATGGTTGAACATAAAGGAATGGTTTACCTGCGTACGCTAC
>CAXTPJ010000754.1:0-2180 GCA_964245855.1 uncultured Ferruginibacter sp.
TTTCTTTGGCTATCCGTACTTTTGTTTCCTGCGATTCGAAGTCACCCATGTT
The DNA here is from genome assembly GCA_964245855.1 of uncultured Ferruginibacter sp. GTDB lineage: Bacteria > Bacteroidota > Bacteroidia > Chitinophagales > Chitinophagaceae > Ferruginibacter. The sequence goes on from CAXTPJ010000754.1 coordinate 53, forward strand.
ATCGGTATAATTTCCTTCCACTTCATTTTTATCGCTATTGGTAATGTACACATTTGCAGAGCGGCTTTCTTTTATTGAATCGGGTTCAAAAAACAGTGCTGTAGTATCTTTAGAAATTACCCTTGCATGGCCGTTATAACATTTGGCAGGTAAGGTTCCAAAAGGTAAAAAAGGCGTAGCGGCATCAAGGAAATAATTTTTTGAACTGATGCTCACTTTGCCAATTACATAATTGATCCTTTCCATTTGAGGAAAACTTCTTGAGTTACGGCCATACTGCCTGGTACCCATCAATACAGGAAGCGCATCAATATTTTTTCGGTTAAGCAGCGCTATCATCAATAAGTTAATATCACCTACGGAACCACTGCTTTTTTTCACCACATCCTGCAAAGTACTAGTGAGGTTCTCATTATAATAATTGGTACAGGTATAATTTTTTTGAACGTAATAATAAATTTTTCTGGCGGCTTCCAATGTGCCATCCGTTTCTGCAACAATGCTGGTAAGCAATTTGTCCAGCCAGGCATTGTTATCAAAAACATACCTGCCAAAATTTTCATCCTGCAGCTTTTCTTTGGCTATTACTTTCCAGTTACTGTAAACATCATGCGTATCTCTTCCATCATATCTTTTATACAACTGGAATGTGATCATATCTATGAAATTTGCGGGAGAAGAAATATAGCTTTCTGCATAAAACCCCGGTACATCTTTCATTACCCAGCGATGCTCTACAGTAGGACTGGAAATAGAAATCGTTTCTGTAGCACCAGCAACACCACCTTTTATTAGCTGGGTAATGGAATAATACTTAAAAGCTTCGCTTGCTTTATCTATGAAAAAGGAGTAGTAGCCCTGCATAAAAGTTAGGTAGGTGTACAATGTTGGGATAGACACATTGTATTCGCTCCATAAAACAGGACAGTCCTTATTCTGAAATTCCCAGGAAGGCAGCCTTGAATTAAAATCAGACTCAATTGTGTAAGCATACTCTATGATAGAACCTTCTTTAACTGCCGGCATGGTAAACTTTTTTTTATAAAAATTGCTGTTTACTTTTTCTTCATACAATTCCTTTTCTGATAATTTTGTTTCAACCACATTGTCATTTTCAAGGTTGTAGGTAACGGCTGAGAAGTTCAAAACCTTTTCTTTATAATCACGAGTTTGATACAACATTATTTCTCCTGTTGCTAAGTCGAAGCCTTTCCTGTTAATGACTTTTATCCTCCGGGTATGCTTAAAAAAATTATTTAAGCCTCCGGTGCTTTTTTTGCTGCCTTCAAAATATACATCCCCTTTATCCAATACAATTACTGCATTGGTACCGGTATCGATGAGTGGTGAAACAATGGTAAAATCGGCAGCCTTTACTTTGCCAAATGTTACCGACGTTTTATCCTGGGCACTGGTTTTAATTGCCAGCAGAAAAAAGACAGCGATTAAGATTTTTACTGGTGTTTGTACAGCATTCATGAGTATGATTATTTTATTTTTTTAAATACAATTTGCTCAGCTTCTTTGCTTACAACGAAAGCGTAAAAGTCACGCAAGGTTTGATAATCCTCATTGGTAAAAGTTGCCCTGTTCAATGTCAACCTGCAGCGCATTTGCACTTTGACGGCATCTGCATTGATGATATATTCAAACATACCTTCATTTTCATTCAATTTTATACGGGAAGATTTAGGCAATTCCTCTATCTTGAATCCTTTAGGGATATCCATTGAAAAAAAGTAAAGGTTATCTTCTTTGTAAGGCATTTCTACAGGATACAACCGCTCGGCAGCGGTAAAAGGGTTTCGCTTTATTGCCTGGCCCAGCATTGGATTAAAGTAAACTATGTCTGCATTGTCAAAAGCATTGATCTTAAAATTAACCTTCACCGAAACAGGGTCTTCTACTCTGGTTAAAGAATCAACAATGATATCATCTACCTGCATTTCTTCGGGAAACGATCGCTGAATACTTGCCTGGTAAGCTTTTAATCCTGTGGCAGCAATTTCGCTTTTTGCATCAAGCGATTTAAAGAAGCCGATCTTTTCGGTACAGGCGCCATCCACTTCATTTTTTTCGTTGTTAATAATAAACACGTTGGTCATGCGGCTTTCGGTAATGGAGTCCG
>CAXTPJ010000755.1:0-2177 GCA_964245855.1 uncultured Ferruginibacter sp.
GGTGCACAACTCCGTTTAAAGCCCGTTGTTATTGAACTGCGTGGCAATTTTGATATTGTACTGAAACCAATCACTGTTGAGGGAGGAAACAACGTTTCCAACATTCTTACTTCGTTGAGGTTGGGAGTGATGGTACCGCTTACAAAATATTAATACTGCTTTAATTTTGCAAAGAATAAAAGCAGCTTGCTGAAAATAAAATCATTTATTAACGGAAAAATATTTGATCAGGGCTAAATATGTTATCTCAAAAATTGCTGCGCCGCAAAATAGCCAGCACCTGCTATAATGAATGGGGTGGCGATCGCCATTAAAATAATGACCCACCCAAAAGTACCAAAGTACGTCAATAGTTTTGCTGAAGTTGGATTGTTGGGATCGTAAGCAATCATTTCTTCATCACCTACCATCCAATCCGGAGGAGAACTGGAAATATTGTAGGTAAAAAATATCTCCTCCTTTCTGCTGGTTGTAAATTTAAATATCGGCTTGAATGAATCCTTCCCATCTGAATCATTGACCCTTTCTAACGCAGCCACTTTGCCAATTACCTTTTCACTTTGCTTTAGAAAATCCATTGTATTTTTCAAAAGAAACAATGAAATAACAAAGAGTATAATGCCTACACTTAATGAAATGCCGTAAAACATACTAGTGAGTTTATTGTAAACAATGCAGGTGCAGTTTATTTGAAAATCTTAAACCTGATCAGCTATCAGCTTCCGCAACCGCCACATCCTCCACCGCAACTACTGCCACAACTGCTTCCGCTGCTGCAACTGCCGGTACTGCCGCACCCACTTGAACCCGGCTGGCCCCACTTTTTTTCTTCCGGCGTCATTACAACAAAAACGCTCGCAAGTGCTGCATACTCAGCAAACCCCTGCAGGGCGCTGGTACCATTGATAGAAAAATCATTGATCACATCATCGCCGCCTGCATTCTGCTCTTTCCAAAAATCAGCAATGTGTTTTTTAACCGTGCGGAGATAAGAAAATGATTGCAGTATCATCAGGCAAAGACCACCAAATACAATCATCTCAAGCAGTAGAAAACCTACCGGTTTGCTGTTGGCAACACCCTGTAAAAATCGTGCAATACCGATAAACAGTACTATTCCCGGGATGATCAATTTTACATAGTCAACTTTTACAGCAAGTTGGTTTAACCGTTCTAAACCAGGGTGTGTAACCATCGCTGTATCGATGTAACCAAGCCCTTTGTTGTAGACAAACACTTCGCCCTCTTCGACCTGCTGTAACAATGCTACCAGCAAAGGGTTTTCTTCCGAATCGTCCCGGTGCCGCTGATAAGAGATTACTTTGTAATCGTTGCCGCTGGTTTCAATAATACCCCGTTTCAGCAGGTCGACCAATGCAACCTGGTAAGCCCTGTGTGCACCATATAAAAAGCGGCTGATCTGGAAGACGGAAAATTGTTTGGGCAGGTTTTGTTGTACAATAGCATGCAACCTTTTGTCTTTGTGCAGTTGTATTACCAGCAGAACGATCAATCCGGCAATTGCAATGAGTGCGTAATAAGCCAGGAAATCTTTTCCCTTGCTGTGAAAAAGATTGATGGCAATTACAAAAAAAAATGTGACCGTTGCAAAACCAATGATCACCCGCTGCAAAAAAGAAACTTCATAAACCGGCTCATCAATGGGTGTTACTGTTTGCGGTTCGGCAGGCCAGATGTCCTGCGGAGGCTTCATTTCAAAAATTGATTCATACAATTCCAGCGTTGCAGCGTACCAGTTTACATGCTTTTCACTTTCAGTAACGCCGCCTTTACTGGGGTAATGATGGATCTCTTTGTTCAGCGTTTCTTTACAGAATTTGTTCCAGTAATTATCGGTGTAAGTAAGGTGCAAATGCCAAACTTCATCTATAGTTTCAGAAGGTGAAGCGCCGGTTGGAGAAATGCAGCAGAGGTAGATGAATTTCCTGTATTCAGCAATGGCTTTGTTGGTGAAAGAAAGTGACCAGTTGTTTTGCTGTGATAGCTTTTTAGAGAAGGGGAAACTTGAATAAGGGTCGTCTAAATTGAAGTTTTTGATTTTTTCCCACAACCCCGGTTGTGAAAGTTTGTTCATTTTTCACAAAATTAGAATGATAAAAATACGTTTCCCAAATTTAGAATGTTACCAAATTGTTGTGTTATTTCCTAAAGGTTAT
>CAXTPJ010000756.1:0-2165 GCA_964245855.1 uncultured Ferruginibacter sp.
ATGGATTGCATCAAAAATATTGCGCCATTGTTTGATACAGTGAACGCTGCAAAAAACATTTTCGATTTTCACATTAATAATGACCAGTCGCCGGCCATCAATGCAGGCATCAACAGCCTTTTCACCAGGGACCTCGATAACAATATCCGTGTAATGCCTTTCGACATTGGTTGCTATGAAAAACAATAAACAAATTCAATTTTCATTCGTTACAATAAAAAATAAACCATGGTAAAAACATTGATCATTTCTGCTGCGCTGATTTCCTGCGCACTGCAAAACAACAATACCAATATGCATGCTGAAACAACAATTGAAACCCCTGTTCAAAAGATTTCTATCTATGATTTTAAAGTCGCTTCGCTTGATGGCGGTACAATCGATTTCTCATCTTTTAAAGGAAAAAAGATCCTGATCGTTAATACCGCTTCAGAATGTGGGTTTACCCCGCAGTATGAAGGACTGGAAGCCTTGTATAAAAAATACCACGACAAATTGGTGATCGTTGGTTTTCCGGCAAATAACTTTCATGGACAGGAGCCGGGCAGCAATGCAGACATTAAAGCATTTTGCAAAAAGAACTACGGCGTTACTTTTCCTATGGCAGAAAAAATTTCTGTAAAAGGTGATGACATGGCACCAATCTACAAATGGCTGACCCAGAAAAGCCAGAATGGTGTAATGGATGCCGAGATCAAATGGAACTTTAATAAGTTTTTGATAGATGAAAAAGGCAACCTGGTGAGTTATTTTGAAAGTAAGGTAACACCGATGAGCGACGAGATCACGAGCAAATTATAAGATCATTTTATTTATTCCGGCCATCCTGCAACCTGTGGGATGGCTTTTTTATTTTACTTTGCACCAATGCAGTTTGAAAATATTATCGGCCAAAAAGATACGAAGGAACACCTGGTACAAATGGTTCAGCACAACCGCCTGAGCCATGCCCTGTTGTTTTTGGGCAAAGAAGGCAGTGGCGCTTTGTCGTTAGCCATGGCATTTGCCCAATACATTGTCTGCGAAAAGGTAAACGGAAAAAATACAGCGGCAGCAGAACCTTCACTATTCGGAGATGAGGCAGCGCCGCTGAAGCCAAACTCCCCTTCAGGGGATGGGGGCGATAGTTGCGGCGTTTGTGCTGCCTGCAACAAAGCTGCCCAGCTCATTCACCCGGATATTCATTTTTCTTACCCGGTTATTCCTAAAAAATCGGGCGACAAACCAGTGAGTACCGATTATATTAAAGAATGGCGGGAATTTGTGGCCATTCAGCCTTACGGCAATGTGTTCGACTGGCTGCAGTTTATTGGCGCCGAAAACAAACAGGGTAACATTACCGCAGAAGAATGCAACGATATCAACCGTAAGATCAGCCTGAAAAGTTTTGAGAGCGAATACAAGATCCTCATCATCTGGATGCCGGAGTACCTGACCAAAAACGGCAACAAACTACTGAAACTGATAGAAGAACCGCCACCTAACACCTTGTTTGTGCTGGTAGCTGAAAGTGAAGAACAGATTTTACCAACCATTTTATCCAGGACACAATTGGTAAAAATCCCCTTGCTTTCCAACAACGAAGTAGAAGTAGCGCTGGAATTAAGGGCAGGCGTAAAGATTGACAAGGCCCGGCAAATCGCCATTATGAGCGAAGGCAATTACCGGGAAGCTTTACATTTATTGCAACACGAAGAAGACGATTGGCAGGCAACTTTACGGGAATGGCTGAACCTGGTGGCTAAAAAGAACCTGGCCGGACAAGTAAAATGGATTGATGACATGAGCAAGCAGGGCCGGGAAAAGCAAAAGCAATTCATAAAATACTTCACGCATTTGCTGGAAATGGCCATCCGCCTGCGCATTATGGGCAACAACAACCAGGTTGAACCAAGCAATGAAACTGACTTTGCCATGCGCCTCAACAAGCTCTGCGGCATCGGCCAGCAGGAAGCCATTATTGAAGAACTGGACAAAGCCAGCTATTACATTGAGCGCAACGCCAATGGCAAAATGCTCTTCCACGCCCTGTCCATTAAGTTGCACCACATTATTAGCAACAATTCACTAATTTTGATCAATTGAGGAAATCAGGTTAGGGATGCTGTGTTCAGGCAATTGATTCGTTTTTTGTTGTTTGCCAATTTATATTTTGTTTCCGGCTT
>CAXTPJ010000757.1:0-2165 GCA_964245855.1 uncultured Ferruginibacter sp.
AAAACAGCAGCAGAAAGTTTTCATAACAGCCTTGATGTTGCACAACATGCAGAACAATGGGGTTATTCACGTTATTGGTTTGCCGAACACCATAACATGGCCGGTGTAGCCAGTTCTGCCACCTCCGTTTTGATCGGGTATGTGGCAGGAGGGACAAAAAAGATAAGGGTTGGATCAGGGGGCATCATGTTGCCCAATCATGCCCCATTGATTATAGCCGAACAGTTTGGCACACTGGCATCTCTGTATCCCAACCGCATCGATCTTGGTTTGGGCAGGGCGCCGGGTACAGACCAGCTAACGGCCATGGCTATCCGTGGAGAAAATTTCAGGGCAGAGCATAATTTTCCAAGGGATATTCAGCGGTTACAAAACTTTTTTTCAGCAGAAAATGCTACCAGTAATTTACGGGCCATACCGGGAGAAGGATTAAATATTCCGATATGGGTATTGGGTTCCAGTACAGACAGTGCCAGGGTAGCCGCCGCCATGGGATTGCCTTATGCCTTTGCCAGTCATTTTGCACCGGGCCATTTCCTGGAAGCGATCCGCATTTATCGCCAGAACTTTACGCCTTCGGAATATCTTTCAGCGCCCTATGTAATGGCTTGCGTAAATGTGGTTGCTGCAGATACAGTGGCTGAAGCAACCACATTAGCAACCTCCGTTCAGCAATTAATTTTAGGCGTTATCACCAATCGCCGCAGGCTATTGCAACCGCCGGTTGAAAACATCGATTCAATATGGAATGAAGCAGAAGCCGCTGCCGTTCAGCAAATGCTGGCGTATTCTTTTGTTGGCGATGAACAAAAAATAACCCGGCAGATCAATTCATTCATTCAGCAAACACAGGTGAATGAGATCATGGCTACAGCCCACATTTATGATCATGCAGCAAGGCTGCATTCCTATGAAATTTTCTCTAACATTATGAAAAAAGTGGTGCAGGAGGTAATGGCATAATAATTGAAAATTAGAAGGTAAGTTTTTAAGGCATTTTCCTTGAAAACCGCTGGGGGTTCTGGCCTTAATGGGTCAGGACCTCTTTTTTGTTTTGCGGTTTCTTTCCCTGGCTGGGTATTGTATGGCGGCGGTTTCTCTACAAATAGCACAACAAAATGCATATTTGCAGCCATCATTGTTTTAATTTTAACCGATGAATAAAATTGTATTGATTGCAGGCTGCATCATTGGCATGTTTCCATTATTTGCCCAGCAAAAGCCAAAGCACTTAAAAGATTTTTTGAATGAAGCAGGTATTCATCCTGCTAAAGTAATGATAGCCGGAACCTTTCATTTTGCTTACCAAAACCTGGATGCCCATAAAATTGAGAAAAAGAACCAGCGGGATATTTTATCTGCGAAGTCGCAGCATGAATTGAATGACTTACTCGATGTTTTCAGGGCATATCATCCCACAAGGATTTATCTTGAAAGTACCGACCAGCACTGGCTGGATAGCTGCTATGCAGCCTGCACCGACAGTACTTTTACAACACAACGCAATGAAAGGGTACAAATAGGGTTTCGGTTAGCAAAAGAACTGAAGCTGGCAAAAGTATATGCTGTTGATGCCGGTGAATTAATTGAAGACTGGAACAATGCAGACAGTAACCTGCTGATAAAAGTTTTGGGCAGCGATAGTTTGGTTGATAAACAACATGCTAACCTGCTGGGGAAAACATACAGCAAATATTATAGTTATACAGATTCGCTTAAAGCCGCCATGACTTTACTGGACGCTTTTATTTACATGAATGACCCTGCTGAGTTACGATTGAACCATGGAACATACCTCAGTGGCTATTTTAATACACTGGGTAATTATGGGCCTGATTTTTTATCCACCTGGTGGGTCAACCGCAACCTGCGCATCTTTAATAATGTGTTGTTAACAAAGCCAACAGGCCAGGACCGAATTTTATTAATCTATGGATCAGGCCATATACCATTGCTAAAACATAATTTTGAGTGTTCACCAGATTTTGAATACGTTGATTTTTATGAAGCCGCAATAAAAACTAAAATGGCTAAAACAAAAAGACGCTGGAAGAAATAACTGAACAATGTCGGTTTTTTAATAGATTATTATGGATTAATTTTTCTTGTATGTATGATTAAAAATTGGCGTTTTAATTGTTAACTTTAAACGGTAAATAAAAAAA
>CAXTPJ010000758.1:0-2161 GCA_964245855.1 uncultured Ferruginibacter sp.
GACGGGCAACGATGATGATCACAGGTCGTTAAGCCCATAACAAAAACAATAAATAATGCAGGCAACCGATTTACAATTGGTGCCGCATTATCTTTTTACAGCCACCGCATTGGCTTTATACATGCAGATAACTTTTGCGGGTGTACGCAACTGTTTTACAACTGAGGCTGATTGATGCAATACCGGCGATGTTTTTTTATGAAAAAAAGCGGCCAGCAGCGACCTGATAAATAATGGTAGTTTCATAACAATAGCTGTATAGCGTTTGGCAATAAACAATGGCATTCATTTTTAATTCCCTGCCGGCATACTAAACCCGGCAGGGAAGTTTTTTGGTGATATTTGAATTAGGCCCTTCTTGTTCTTGCCCTTTCGTCCTGTAAACGTTCCTGTATCAGGTACGCAGGCTGAATAGCAAAATTGGAAGGCAGTTTCATGATCTGATCAACAGACATATCAACACCGGTTACAGAACGGTAAGCATGAATGTAGCGCTGTACACTATTACGGAAACTTTGTGCCCAGTTAGCAGCGTGGTTACGGTTCAATGTAATATCGCTCCAGTTGCCATAGCGTATGGAAAGCAATATCATTTCGCCATGTGAGGCCAGCTCATGGTAATATACGATGCCGGTTCCGCCCCATCCCTGCAAATTCCGCATGGTATCAACCCTGTCCATCCATGTTTCGGGATAGGGTACCATTACACGCCCGCCAAGGAATTCACGCATTTCGGGCCTCGATAAAATATATTGCTGCATCATCATTTCCTGCCTGGCTGTCCAGGTAAGGTTGCCATAAGCATTGTGGTTGCCCTCGGCCAGCAGCAGGTGTACTTCTTTCAACGCATTCAGGATCGGGAAGGCATCCGCAATGCGGGTAGTATCATCCGGCTCTTTATAGTAAATGGTACAAAGCGTAAGCAGGTTGTGGAAGGCTTCCAAAAATTTTACCCTGGTATCAACAGGTGCTATTCTTGGGATAGCCCTTCCTGTTAGTGTAAGGCCGTACTCATGGTCGTACTCATTTAAGCGGCGTGGTATTGATAAACGGTGCTGTTCATCTTGTATATAGCCCCACAAAATATGGCTCAGCGGCCTTAACGGGTCTGCATCAAAACGTTGCAGCCGGTCTGCATAATTGTTGCCTTTGATGTTTTGAAAACGCAGGTTGATCACATTGAGTGTTTGTACCAGCATACCCTGTTCCATCCAATAGTTCCAGATCAGTTCAATCAATACAGGGTTAGAAAGCCTGCTCAATTCGTTCTGGCCACAATCCCCGCTAAGTGAAACCTGTAGTGCAATATCATCTTTGATACGGTCGCTTATAACATTGTAGTAAGGGATTTTGCCTGAAATGGCATAGCCGGATAATGCCGAAGTATCCAGCCCCAATTTCGACATCATGTAAAAATCGGTGGCAAACTTTATGAGGTTGTACTCTTCACTTTTAATAAAGGGCGATCTTTTTTTGAGGCCAAGGCGTTCAAAAGGCTGGCCATTTACCTTTACAGAAGAATCGTCTGCACAAAGGATTTTATCGATAAATGTTTCGTAGTCGGAGAACTTTAAAAAGTGGTTATTGATCGCATCCCATAAAACCTGGTCGGTGGTTGGTTCTATACCTGGCCGGTCTAATTTTACATTCGTTACGTTGCTTTCTTCTTTCAGAAAAAAAGATATTTTACCAATAAGGTTTTTAACTTCCCTTACACCTTTTTTTACCATTTCGTACAAGGTAATTGTATTTTCACCGGCGGTAAAATTAGTAAAGGGGAGCGCAAACTGGTAAATAGCAATCCGTTGTTGGGAGAGTTTTGCTTCCTTTTGGGTTATTACCTGGTCTGCAGTAAAGGTTTGGGGTGTAAACGCTGATTTGTTTACTTCATAGCCAAAGCTTTTCAGGCTCAGCGGATCTATTGCTCCTGTACCGGTGGTTTCTGCGGATTCATCATGAATGGCGATGAACATTTTTTCCATCGTTTCATTTGATTCCCAAAAAACCCGGAAGGGATCCAGTTTCAATGAATCGATATCATCATTAAAAGTGATCGTTTTTTTTATTGTATTCATTTTTTTTATTTTTTAAAGCGTGATGGAATAGTATGGTAGCTATCCTGGTTAATTTCAACATCCTTGAATTTGCGGTAATGCCATGT
>CAXTPJ010000759.1:0-2158 GCA_964245855.1 uncultured Ferruginibacter sp.
ACTTTTACCCGGAGCCGTAGTTGTACACTATGCTGACATTTTACTATACTATAATTACATTTTATACGTGAAATGGGTAATTTTTAAAGAAAAAGGCTGTGGAGGATTTTGAAAAAGAAGATTGAAAGAAAAATATAGTTTGATGCTGCTGCCGGATAGGAATGGAAAACCCGGTGAGGAAAAGTGAGAAGCGATGTGCCGGATTTGAAATGTATAGCCGGAGTTTTTTGTTAGTATCAACAACGCCTAACAGCCTTAAATTTTATTACTTTATGCCGGAAATACTATTTTGCTCCCGGTATTCGTTGGGTGCGGCATTGTATCTTTTTTTGAATTCCCTAAAAAAATAAGACTGGTTGTTGAAACCTGTTCGATAGAAGATTTCCGTTACATTAAAATTTGTTGCAATAAGTAAATTGGCCGCCTCTTTTAACCGAATGTGTTTGATGAATTCGTTGGGCGTCATTCCTGTCATGGTTTTTAATTTCCGGTACAATTGCATCTTGCTCATGTTGAAAGCTTTTTCTAAAAACAGGGCGCTCAGTTCAGTCTCACTTAAATTTTCATTGATTACCTGCACCAGTTTTAACAGAAATTCTTTATCGCCTGCCGTGAGATCGGAATCAATTAAAGTAACCGGCTCGCTTTCTGTGGCGGTATTAAAAATGTTCAACAACTTTTGGCGGTATTCCAGCAATTTGCGGATGCGGCGTTTGAGGTGGCCGGTATGAAACGGTTTGGCGATATAGGCATCGGCGCCTACTTCATAGCCTTCCATGTGATGGTCTTCGCTGCCCCGGGCCGATAAAATTACGATGGGTATCTGGCAGGTGGCTGGTGTGTTTTTGATGCGGTTGCACAATTCGAGGCCCGTCATGTTGGGCATCATTACATCACAGATGATCATATCGGGAACCAGTTTATCCATGAGTTCCAGGGCTTTGGCGCCATCTTCTGCTTCATACACAATATAATCGGGTTTTAAAATATCATTCAATAAAAAACGGATGTCCGGATCATCTTCTACTACCAATACTGTTTTTCGGTTATTGTCCTGCAGGTTTTCGATGAATGCCTGCTTGTTATTTTCTACTGCCGATGCAGGCGTAATGGTATCTGAATAAGAAGTAATGGTTTGATACAACAAAGAAGGTTTTCCGCTAATAACATTGTTGGCATCCTTCTGTTGCTCTGCCCCGCACAATGGAAGGCTTACTTTAAAAATTACCCGGTCGTTTTCGCTGTGTGCATGGATGCGGCCGTTCAACAGCATTACCAACTGGCGGGTAAAGGCAAGACCGATACCGGTGCCGAATTTTTCGCTGTCGCTGTTATTAGGACTAACGACATAAAATTTTTCAAACAGTTGATCGAGTTTGCCGGCAGGCAATTGTGAACCGGAGTTGATAACGGAGATTTCGAGTTCGTTGGATTGTTTTTTTTCTGTAGCAGTAAAAATTACCTGTTCATTTTTACCGGAATGTTTAAACGCATTGGAGAGCAGGTTGAAAATAATTTTTTCCAGTTTATCCTTGTCTGCCCAGCCAATGATATTGGGTGAAATGTTTAACTTATATTCCATTTTATTTTGTTCGCTGAGTGGAACAAAAGGTTCTGCAAGGTTTTGCAGCAGTTCGGAAATATTGAGGTGGCTAAACTGGTTTTGAAAAAAGCCGGCTTCTACTTTCCTGAATTCAAGCAATTGGTGAACAAGATAAGTTAAGCGTGACGCCTGCTGGTGTATCAGCGACAAAAAGTAGGGCTTGTCTTTTTGTTCTTTATTCGGTTTCGATTTGTCCATAAACCGTTCGGCACTTCCCATGATGAGGGTGAGCGGCGTTTGCAATTCATGTGCAATGTTGGTAAAAAAGCCCAGCCTGTTTTGATGGATCTCTTCTTCTTTTTCTCTTAGCAAATGTTCTACCGCCAACTGGTGTTTGATCGCTGTTTTGTTTTTCCTGTATTGATAGATGGCATAACCGGCAGCCATTAATACAATTAAATAGAATGCATACGCATAGCCTGTTAGCCAGAAATATTGTTGTACATTGATAGATATCAGCGGCATTTCTCCAGACCATTGTCCATCACCATTACTCCACTTTACTCTTAAAGCATATTTGCCCGGCGATATATTACTGTACACAATTTTTCCGTT
>CAXTPJ010000760.1:0-2155 GCA_964245855.1 uncultured Ferruginibacter sp.
ACAACAGGGTTTCCCAGGCGGAACTCAAAAAAAAATTGTACGAAGAAACGATCAGGCGTACCACTATTTCCTTCTACCAGTATTTCCCCATCAGCGATCCGCAACAGTTCAGGGATGAATTGTACAAAGCACTGGATGAACTAAAAGTGTTCGGCAGGATTTATGTTGCTACTGAAGGAATCAATGCACAGATCAGTGTTCCGGAAACCAATTTTGGATCACTCAAAGCGCATTTGTATGCTATTGGCTCCTTAAATAATATCCGGTTAAATATTGCAGTAGATGATGACGGCAAATCGTTTTGGGTGCTTAAAATAAAAGTACGGGACAAGATTGTTGCAGACGGCATTACTGATTCCAGTTTCAGCATGGAAAGAAAAGGAAAGTATGTAAATGCAGCACAAATGAACGAATTGCTGACGGATGAAAATACGGTAGTGATAGATATGCGCAATCATTACGAATATGAAGTGGGGCATTTTGATACAGCCATAGAAGTACCAAGCGACACTTTTCGGGAACAGTTGCCCATGGCAGTTAATATGATGCAGGATAAAAAAGACCGCAATATCATTATGTATTGTACCGGCGGCATCCGCTGCGAAAAAGCCAGCGCCTACATGCTGCACAACGGTTTTGGAAATGTTTTTCATTTAGAAGGCGGCATCATCAACTATGCAAAGCAGGCAAAAGAAAATGGCCTTCCCAGTAAATTCATCGGTAAAAATTTTGTGTTTGATGACAGGTTGGGAGAACGCATAACCGATGAGGTGATTGCCAAATGCCACCAATGCGGCCAGCCTGCAGATACGCATACTAACTGCAAAAATGATGGCTGCCATTTACTGTTTATTCAATGCGAAGCCTGTGCTGCAAAATACGATGGCTGTTGCAGTACGGAATGCCAAACCGTTTACAATATGCCGGTTGAAGAACAAAAGGAATTACGTAAAGGCATTGAGAAGGGAAGGATGGTATTTAATAAGAGTAAGGAAAGGTTGAGGCCGAGATTGAATGAGCCAAAAGGCTGATCTTTTTTTGGATATAGCAGAGATACGTTCATACAACTACACAAATATTGTTGATGCCATTGCCTATTTTACCGGCTTTAATATTTTATTGATTGCAGGAGTTTTTTTGATCTTGAAATCTCAGCGATTAAAGAACAGGATGAGTGAAAATGAAGTAAAGAATGCTATTGAGGAAATAGGGCAATAGCAGGGAATGTTTTTTAACAGTCATGTAGTTTTTCAAGAAGGAATATTATTTATTGTTGTATGCAACCTTTATCTAAAGAGGTTTGTCAGCAAAGTATCAACATTTAAAAAACAAACCATGAAACTCTCTACTTCTCTATTACAGGTAATGTTGGTAGCGGTTGCTGCCGGCGCCATTCAAAGCTGTAAAAAGCCTTCTGCAGATGAACTGAAGAAAAAAACCGAACAGAAAACTAATGACAACACTACGCCACGAGATTGTCCGGCCTGCGGAATGGGATAAGCATGACGATTGCTTCTGCCATATCCTGCAACCTCGATGAACATATTTTAGAGGCGGCCATTCCTCTTTTTCAACAGGAAAAAGTGGAGGCAATTGAATGGTCGTTTGATACGCTGTACCAGTTCCGGAATATCCCGGAGTGGTTTACCGAACTATTGCAGGCTTTTGCCAAAGAAAAGCGACTGATTGGCCATGGGGTTTATTTTTCGCTGTTTTCCGGTGCCTGGACGAAGGAGCAGGAAGATTGGTTGCAGCATTTAAAAAAAGTGTCAAGCAACTTTCAGTTCGACCATATCTCTGAGCATTTCGGTTTTATGACGGGCACCAATTTTCACTACGGCGCACCCATCAGTATCCCTTTTACAAAAGCTACGCTGTCAATTGGCCAGGACAGGTTGAAACGCATTTACCATGCCTGTGAATGCCCGGTTGGGTTGGAAAACCTTGCCTTTTCTTATGCTATTGATGAAGTAAAAAAGCATGGTGATTTTTTAGCCCAACTGGTAGACCCTATCAATGGCTTCATCATCCTTGACCTCCACAATTTATATTGCCAACTCCACAATTTTGATATTGATTTTAACGACCTCCTCCATTTATACCCGTTGCACCGGGTAAGGGAAATTCATATTTCAGGCGGCAGTTGGGAAGACGC
>CAXTPJ010000761.1:0-2155 GCA_964245855.1 uncultured Ferruginibacter sp.
ATTAGGCGATACATGCCTTAAACGTACCTGCGGCCTGAATGCAGTAGCTGTTGTTAAAGAAGTGGTGCCTGGTACCGGTAAGGTATTGGTGTTTAGCCTCCTGCTGGTATTAATGGTTGACGAGTTATGATTGCCCCTGGTAGCATTAAATGTAAAAGTTCCATGCGCTGCTCCATCCATTCTTTCAATCAACAATTGCAGGTTATTGCCGGCGGTGCGGACAAAAGTGGTTGAAAGGTCTACGCCAACCCATCCCAACGCATTGGCATTAAAAGTGCCGCTGAATACAAGCGTGTAACCGGTGGTGTTATATACGCCTGTAGTGAAGGTTTGTGTTGTCAACGGAACTTCTTTTAGATAAATATTGTAGTTGTTCACCACAGGGTTTGTACCTAAAGAAAATAAATTAAAATCAATATGGTTGATGGCAGAAGCAGGCGTTGTAAAAGCGCTTTCACCAATTTCCGTTTCTGTATAAATTGATTCACTTACATGGTAATTGGAGGCGCCGATCACAATGGTGGAAGATTGTCCCTGGTTAGCAGTTATAGCAATTGTTTGGCAGTACCCTGCCGTAAAATTCAGTATCGCACAAAGCGTTAAAAGAAGGCTTAGATTTGCTGGTAAAGATTTTCTCATTGCTTGATTGTTAGTTTATGATCGACTGCTCAAAATAACCATTAACTGGTCTTTTTTAAACCTGTGGAGTCTGTTTGGGAATTCAAAAATGAGGGAAGCAACGCCTGTGAATGCAACAAAGATAATGCCTGTAAATAAAAATGTACTATTTAAGTTTATGACCACACCTTCACGTTCTGCCAATAACCTTATACATGAAACAAGTCCATACCTCTTGCAACATGCCTATAACCCTGTAAAATGGAATGCCTGGGGAGAAGCGGCTTTAAAAAAAGCGAAAGCAGAAAACAAAGTTATCCTGGTAAGTATAGGCTACTCTGCCTGCCATTGGTGCCATGTAATGGAGAGGGAAAGTTTTGAAGATGAAGCTACTGCCGGATTGATGAACGAGCATTTCATAAACATAAAGATCGACAGGGAAGAAAGGCCGGATATCGATCATATTTATATGGATGCGGTCCAGGCTATGACAGGAAGCGGTGGGTGGCCGCTAAATGTTTTTCTTACCCCTGATGCAAAACCTTTTTACGGAGGAACTTACTTTCCACCTGAGCCTGCCTTTAACAGGCCATCATGGAAAGATGTATTACAGGGGGTGGCCAATGCCTGGCTGCAGCGTAAGCATGAAATTGAAGCACAAGCAGATAACCTGCTGCACCATATCAGTGAACCGTCAGTTTTGATCAATAAGAATATTCTTCCGTCAATTGCTGAGAATGGATGGACCTTTGAGCAGTGTGATGCTATGTTTACGTCCATCATGAAGTCTGCAGATAGCGTCTGGGGCGGATTTGGCAAAGCACCAAAATTTCCGCAGACATTTTGCATCCGTTACCTGTTTGAATATTATCATTATTCAGGAAATAAAACGGCTTTGGAACAAGCCTTGCTGTCAGTTGATAAAATGCTGGAAGGCGGTATATATGATCATATTGGGGGTGGACTGGCCCGTTACAGCACAGATGAAGAATGGTTAGCCCCTCATTTTGAGAAAATGCTTTATGATAATGCTTTGCTCATAATGGCTTTGTGTGATGCTTTTCAAATAACCAGGGAATTAAAATACGAAAAAGCAGTCGGCAAAACCATTGCATTCATCGCCTCTGAATTAAAACATGAAAGTGGCGGCTTTTACGCTGCACTTGATGCCGATAGTGAGGGTGAGGAAGGGAAATTTTATGTTTGGCAAAAAGAGGAGATAGAAATGATACTGGGTAAAGATGCGCCTCTTTTTTGCGATTATTTTGATGTGTCGGCCAAAGGCAATTGGGAAGAAAAAAATATCCTTCGAATGGTAAAGCCGGTAGAAGCTTTTGTTCGTCAAAAAGAAATATCTGCAAACGATTTTTTTACACTGGTAGACGAATGCCTTGAAAAACTCCGGCAAGAAAGGGAAAAAAGGCCTAAACCAGGGCTGGATGATAAAATAATTTTAGGATGGAATGCTTTAATGTTGAAAGCGCTGGCCATGGCTGCCGTTACTTTTAAAAATGATGAGTATAAAAAAATGGCTTTT
>CAXTPJ010000762.1:0-2153 GCA_964245855.1 uncultured Ferruginibacter sp.
GGGCAGCAAACACCCACATTCAAAACTATTTTTCGATACAACAACCAGGATGTGCTGCAACATGCAGAGCAATGCAATGGTAGTGGTGATTGCCGTAAAACTTCCCTTAGCGGCGGTACCATGTGCCCGAGTTATATGGCTACCAAAAATGAAAAAGATACTACCCGGGCAAGGGCAAATATTTTACGGGAGTTTTTAACCAACTCCGATAAACTCAACCGCTTCGATCATAAAGAAATTTATGAAGTGATGGACCTGTGCCTTAGTTGCAAAGGTTGCAAAAGTGAATGTCCGAGTAATGTGGATGTTGCCAAACTAAAAGCAGAATTTTTACAGCAATATTATGATGCCAACGGCGTGCCTTTCAGAAGCAAGCTGATCGCCAATTTTACCAAAAGTGCAAAGCTGGGCGCCATTGCACCAGGCATTTATAATTTCATGGTGACGAATAAAGTTATCAGCAAAAATATTAAAAAGGCCAGTGGATTTGCAGTTGAACGCAGCATGCCAACGATGTATAAGACTACGCTGGAGAAGTGGTTTAGGGGACAAGGTAAGACGACAGACGACAGACGACAGACGATAAACAATACGCAACAGACGATAGACAATGGACGACAGACAACTGACAATGGACAACTGGCAACAGACAATCTGCGACTTGCAACAGAAGACAACAATAATATAAGCAGCAATAATCCACAGGCACCAAATTCCACTTTAGGGGTTAGGGGCAAAGTCTACCTTTTCTGTGATGAGTTTACCAATTACAACGATACGGAAATTGGTATCAAGGCGATCAAATTATTGCAAAAGTTGGGTTATGAAGTGGCCATTCCCGAACATACAGAAAGCGGCAGGGCATGGTTGAGCAAAGGGTTGTTGAGGGATGCCCAAAAGATCGCCAACAAAAATATTGCTTTGCTGAAAGATGTGGTAACGGCTGAAACGCCATTGATCGGCATAGAACCCAGCGCTATCCTTACTTTTCGGGATGAGTACATTGACCTGGCAACCGATGAACATTTTGAAGCAGCCAAGGCATTGGCCAAAAATGTTTTTTTGATAGATGAATTTATTGCCGCCGAAATTGAAAAAGGTAACATCAGCAAAGAATTGTTTACCAAAGAAAAAAGATTGATCAAACTGCATGGGCATTGCCAACAAAAATCATTGTCATCTGTAGTTCCCTCCGTCAAACTATTATCGCTCCCGGAAAATTATACGGTGGAAACCATTCCTTCCGGTTGTTGTGGAATGGCAGGTTCTTTCGGTTACGAAAAAGAACATTATGAATTGTCGATGAAAATAGGAGAGTTGGTATTATTTCCCACTGTCCGCAAACAACCTGCAGAAGTCATCATTGCCGCTCCCGGCACCAGTTGCCGCCACCAGGTAAAAGACGGCACCGGCAGAAAAGCCAAGCACCCGGTAGAAATTTTATATGAAGCATTAAAATAATGCGGCCAATCAATTGCCGGTTTGCAGTAAAAAATTACCTTCACTAAACAGTATGTTGTTTTTAAAAATACCCTAAAACAGGGATGCTGTGTCCGGCAGTTGCTTACTAATTTTCCATCCTTAATTTGAAACCCTGTGTAATGCTGTTATACTGATCCCCTGTTGTAACCATTGCATTCACTACTGTATCTAAATTATAAATTTATGGCCCGTTTATTACCATCTTTTCTTTTTACCGGATTAGTACTTTGCTCTCTTCCTTCCTTTGCCCAGCCTTCTTTACAGAGGATGCAGCGTAAGCTGGCTGCTGAAAAGCAAAATACCGCACAATCATTTTATAAGTTTGAACAGAGCAGCACTATGCCCAACCAGGCAAGTATTTTATTATCGCCTGATGTGGCGGTGCAAAAAACAAATATGGTTACCTGGCTGGCAGACAAGCTCTCCTTACGGCAAGGCATAGACGCTTTTATGGAGCAGGGCAGGCCCACTACTTATGCAGGAACGCAGATCACTAAACTGCAACAGTATTACAAAGGGATAAAAGTTGAACATGGCGTAGTATCAGAAGTAGATGTAAACAACAATGTACGCATGCTGCAAATGGAATTTTATTCTGTGCCAGATAATTTTCGTACTACTCCAATCGTAAGCCAGGAATCCGCTTTACAAAATGCCATGCGTTTTGTAGC
>CAXTPJ010000763.1:0-2143 GCA_964245855.1 uncultured Ferruginibacter sp.
AAATTGTAGATTGGGTAGGAGATTCGCAACAACGTTTTGATCAACTATTTCATCTCTTTCTAAATGATGAATACCGGGTTGTACAGCGGGCTGCGTGGCCGGTTAGTTTTTGTGTAATAGCACATCCTCAATTAATAAAAAAGAACTTTGGCAAACTCATAAAGAACCTTGATAAGCCTGGTCTTCACAACGCAGTTAAACGCAATACTGTGCGGTTGTTACAGGATGTCGAGATACCTGTAAAATACCAGGGTGCAGTCATGGACATTTGTTTCCAGTATGTAGAATCTCCAACAGAAGCGGTGGCAATTAAAGCCTTTTCTATCACCATTCTTGCAAAATTAGCAGAACGGTATCCCGAGATCATTCCTGAAATAAAACTATTGATCGAAGACCAATTACCACATCAAACAGCAGCCTTTAAAAACAGGGGAAATAAGTTGTTGAAAAAGTTTGCTAAACGAAAATATGATTAGGAGTTTAGTGGTTTAGATGTTTAGCGTTGTTTACAGATCAGTATTTTGAAAAGTTTCTAAACCCCTAAACCTCTGCCATCATCCAACTTTCTTATCTGCCGGTTTAAAGATCAGCCTCAAATTTTGATCGTATGTAAAGTAGTTATATAACCAGTTGCTGAATACAAAAAAGCGGTTCTTGACGCCTAAAATTAACATCAGGTGCAATCCCATCCAGATCATCCAGGCAAGGAAACCGCCGAAATGCAGTTTTGGTTTTGGGACATCTACTACTGCTAAATTTCTTCCTACAGTCGCCATGCTGCCTTTATCGTTGTATACAAATTCCTGCAAATTGGCCTCGCTGCTTTTAGATTCAATCACTTTTAAATTATTGGCAATCACATCTGCCTGTTGCATGGCAACCGGCGCAACCTGTGGATGACCATGTGGCCAGGCTGGTTCTTCCATGTATGCCACATCGCCAATAGCAAAAAGGTTATCAAAGCCCAACACTTTACATTGCCTATCGATCTTAATGCGGTTGCCCTTTGCTACCAAATCTTTATTAATGCCTTCCGGAACATTTCCCTTAATGCCTGCTGCCCATATTACCGTTTTACTTTCAATTACGTCGCCGCTTTGCAGCGTGATTTTATTGCCATCATAATCTTTTAGTAAAGCGCCTGTCATAACGGTTACGCCTAACTTCTCTAAATATTGCCTTGATTGCTGGGCAGACTTTTCACTCATGTTACCCAGCGTTTTTGCAGAACCTTCGAGTAAAAAGATCTTCATTTTGCTGAAGTCGAGTTCCGGGTAATCTTTAGGTAACTGGAACCTTCTCATGTCTGCAATGGCTCCGCTTAGTTCAACACCTGTTGGGCCGCCACCTACTACCACCACATTCATCAGTTGCTGCAATTCAACCTCGGTTTTTGCAATCACTGCATTTTCAAAGTTGGTGAGCAACTGGTATCTGAGCTGCAACGCTTCCACCGTACTTTTCATAGGTAAAGCATGCTCCATTAAATTAGTGTTACCAAAAAAATTGGTATCGGCACCGGTGGCAATTACCAGTCCATCGTATTCAAATTCCCCAATATCGGTAATCACTTTCTTACTGTCAGTCAGCACCTGCTGAACATGCGCCAGCCGGATTGTTACATTCTTGCTTTTTTGAAAAACTTTCCTCAATGGAAAAGAAATATTGCTGGCATCCAGCCCGGCTGTAGCTACCTGGTAAAAGAGTGGTTGAAACTGGTGGTAATTAAAACGATCTATCAAAGTAATATCAAAACCTGGTTTATTATTGAGGTTCCGGGCCAGTCTTAATCCGCCAAATCCACCTCCTAATATGATCAATTTCATGATGATTTATTTAGATTACAAAGATATGATATTTTCAATAAATTTTGAAAATTAAGAAAATTAAATACCCATTTGTGTTTTGTAAAGAATGATTTTACAACCATGATGCCATAAAAACTACCGGAGGGAATACATAAAAAAATCCCCCGATTTTATCGGGGGATCATTTTTATAAAAATGCGTTGTGATTAATAGTCTCTGCTGTATCCACCGCCGCCGCCGCTTCTGTTGCCACCGCCGCCGTATCCACCGCCGCCTCTGCTACCGCCACCGCCGTAACCGCCGCCGCCACTTTTCTTGTAGCCGCCACCGCCACC
>CAXTPJ010000764.1:0-2139 GCA_964245855.1 uncultured Ferruginibacter sp.
TCCCATTTGCCGGAATAATTGTAAGAAGGGTTGTATGATCTTGTTCCCGGGTTAAAAATGTTTTGCTGGTATGGTTTGTTTATCCAATCTAAAATTTCTGTTGATGGTACTGCTGTTTGCCCTTTTGCATTGAAGTTGTGAAGCAGTAAAATTGTTAAGAGGATATATGTTTTTATCATGACGGCTAGAAGATTATGATCGTATTAAATTCCACAAAGATGAATAAGTAATTCAAATTACTTCCCTGATTGTCCACTTTTCTCCCTTGTTTGGTAATTGCCTATCTATTCAATGCCTGATTTGACGGCATTTTCCTGCGGCACTAATTTTGTCAAACGGGTGATGGCCTCCTTCGTATTACGCTATTACTTAACTTCATTTAATGAACCGACCAACTAACCGACTGCTGTTGCTGTGTTTTTTATTGCCTGTTTTTTGCCATGCCCAAAACTTTGGCGGCAACCCTGGCGATCAAAAATGGTTGCAGGTAAATACTGCTTCTTCAAGGGTTATTTTTCCCAAAGGGTTGGATAGCCAGGCTAACCGTATCAGCAATGTAGTTACCAAGCTGGACAGTATAACCTTGTACAGCATCGGTACCAAAATTCGCAAATGGAATATCGTATTGCTTAATCAAACAATAGAAGCCAATGCCTACGTTCGGTTAGCACCGGTGTTGAGTGAACTGTTTATGGTGCCGCCGCAGAATAATTTTTCCAACGGCAGTGTGCGCTGGGATGATAATTTGATCATTCATGAAGACCGCCACATGCAGCAGTTCAGTAATTTTAAAACCGGTCTTACAAAAGCATTTTCATTTATACTCGGTCAAGAGGGACAGTTGCTGGCTAATGGGATGGCAGTGCCGGATTATTTTTTTGAAGGGGATGCCGTATGGCAGGAAACTTTGGTGAGCAAACAGGGCAGGGGAAGGATGCCCTGGTTTTACAATGGCTTTAAAGCCATGTGGCTGGATAAAAAAGAATATTCCTGGATGAAATTGAGGAGCGGTTCTCTCCTGCATTACACGCCAAATCATTATGAGTTGGGATATATCATCGTAGCATACGGATATGAAAAATATGGTGAAGATTTTTGGAGAAAAGTAACACAGGATGCAGTGCGTTTTAAAGGATTATTTTATCCTTTCAATAAAGCGATAGAAAAATACACAGGCAAAAAGTATGAAGTTTTCCGGGAAGAAGCATTACAATATTTTAAAGAAAAAACCCTAACCGGTGCCGGTAGTGCCACAGATTCATTCAACTACATTACCCCTGTTGAGAAGAATAATGTGGTGGATTATCTTTTCCCGCAATTTGTAAACGATGATACCATTATCGTTACCAAACTGTCCAACAAAGAAGTAAATTCTTTTTATCTTTTGATCAATGGAAAGGAAGAAAAACTTAGGGTGAAAGATTATGTAACTGATGACTACTTTTCTTACAAAAATGGCAAAGTAGTATATGCTGCTTACCGAAGCGACCCCCGCTGGACGAACAGGAATTACAATGTGATAACGGTATTTGACATTTATACCAATAAGCAAAAAAGGCTGACTAAACGAGCGAAATATTTTTCCCCTGATATAAATGCAGCAGGTACAGAAGTGATTGCTGTTAAAGTAAATCCTGATGGAAGTAATTATGTTGAAAGGCTGAATGCCAATACCGGCGTACTTATTATGCAATTGCCTAACCCGGAGAATTATTTTTTTACGCAAACAAAATATGTCAATGACAGCACAGCCATATCGGCGGTTAGAAACACCGATGGCCGGATGGCGTTGGTAACATTGAATTTATTGAACGGAAATACAGCGCCCTTAACCAAATTTACTTTCAGTGTGTTGGGCTATCCACAAGTAATAAATGATACGGTGTATTTTAGCATGGCAGACAATTTTGATGCTGACACAACTAACAAACCTGCAGACAGGATTTTTGCAGTAAACATTCATACAAAACAATTGTCCCGCCTTACCAATAATCTCAACGGTATTTATTATCCAGCTGTAAATTCAAAAAGGGAATTAATTTATTCGTGTTTTACTACTGATGGATTGCGGTTGGTAAAAAGTGTACCCGATCAATTTGAAAAAGTGCAGCAGCCAGCCAATACAACCATTACCAATAT
>CAXTPJ010000765.1:0-2139 GCA_964245855.1 uncultured Ferruginibacter sp.
GGTTCCTTTAAAAGGTTTCTTTTTACTTAAAGAAGCCATTTCTTGTATGATTGCCTCCGAAATTAATTCAGTTGCAAATGTAAAACAGGATGATTAATTATAAAGTGTAAATCGGACACATTACTAACCGCAAAAGACATATTAAGGGTTTAGTGTATTACCTGGATTATTAGGAATTTAGGCAGTTTTGCTTAGAACGTTTAGCAGTGGATTCGTTGCGCTGTTTGCCTGGTATAAACTACAATTCGCTGGGAAGTTTATTGAACTGCTTTTTAAAAGCGAGCGTAAAATTACTGAGGTTCTTAAACCCTAACTGGGTGCCCACTTCTTTCACGCTGAATTTTTTACTGGCAATCAACTGCTTTGCTTTGAGCATTCGGTTCTTTTGATAGTATTCGTACAGGCTGTAGTTGTATATCTTTTTAAAAAGATTTTTCAATTTTGTTTCACTCATCAACGCAATTTTTGCCAGCTTCGGAATGGCTGGCGGTGTTTCCCCCGATTTACTCACCAGCATTGATTCGATCCGTATCATTTTTTTAAGGTCTGATTCAGTAATCAAAGGCGTTTCTGCCGGGTGTGTGGTCTTCCTGTAAATGATACGCATGAATTTTTCCAGCAGCAGCATTGACCGGTTTTGCAGTGCTGCCAGGTACAAAGGCTGTTCTTTACGCAAAGAAAAAATATCTTCCATCAGTTCACGGTAATCAAGCGTAAGCACATCAAAATGTGCAACGGGTTGATCGCAGGGTAAAATAGTATCCCAGATAATATCATTGTCTGCAATGCCAAAATGCTGCTGAAACCACTCCTTGGTAAAGTAAATATTTACGCAACGGCTTTCTGTTTCATTGTTCGTAACGTATTCCAAAGGTTGACAAGGATTGTTTAAAAATGCCCCGGAATAAATGGTGGTACTTTCTTCCAAAACGGTATCACCCAATTTAACAGGCAGGTTTTGCAAATTGCGCAATTCATCAAACCGCAAAGTAAAATGATGGCCCCCGGCGATATTTCTTTTAAAATGAAAAGGTTGGTGCAGCACACATTCATTCATCAGTACCTGCAACCCGTTGGCAAGCTGTTCTGTTTTTATATATCCATCGCCCAGCGGTGCAGGCAACCAAAGTGTATTATCAATGATTGGTACAGCAAGTTTAGCCGCTAACTGTTGCAGGTAGATCATGTGATCACAATAATCGTAGGTGAAACTAAACATGCTGCTGGCTGAATAGGCCGGCAAAGTACACAAACTATTTGTTTATGATTCGCTAATAAGTTCGGCGGGCAACCTGTTGAATTGTTTTTTAAAAGCATTGGTAAAATGGCTCACACTGGCAAAACCCAATGCTGCAGCGACCTGCCTGATATTATACTCGCCACTCAACAACAACTCTTTTGCCTTTTGCATGCGCATTGCCTGGTAATATTGATTGATACTGGTACCGTACATTTCTTTGAACATGATCTTTAACTTAGTAGCACTCATGGTTACCACTTTTGATAACTGATCAATCGTTGGTGGCGGCTGATCCAGCTTTTCTACCAGCAGCCGTTCCACTTCCATCAATCGCTGAAGATCAACATCTGATAGGGCTGCGCCGGTTGCTGCCTGCTGCATTTTTTCGGCCAGCCGGCTAAAGAAGCGTTCGATCAATAGGGTAACCCGGTTGCGCAAAAAAACATTTTGCAAAGGATCGCTTTTTTTTGCCTGCCATAGTTCTTCCATCAGCCGCAGGTATTCTGCATCGAGCGGCTCCATATCAAAACTGGCTGTTTTAAGCGATATGTATTGCTGCAATCCATCTACATCGTCGCCAAGGCCCAGGTAACGTTTCAGCCAGGCTTCGCTGAAAAAAACTTTCACTGTTTTAACCGGTGTATTGGCCGTTATTTCTTCTGTATTGCTAAATACATTGCTGGTAAGCCGCACCACCGAATGACGGGTGTTCTTTTTCTGCAGCGTATCGCCATCAACGCTGAAGGTGGCGGTATCATTAACGATGATGTCTTCAAAATGCAGTATATAAAAACGCTTGTCCGATTGCTGGCGCTTGCCAATGAGGTGGCGGCTGAATACTACATCGGCGAGCAACACCTGCAGTTCATCTGCCAGGTCGATGATTTTTATGATACCTT
>CAXTPJ010000766.1:0-2138 GCA_964245855.1 uncultured Ferruginibacter sp.
GTGGCAAGAATTAATTTGATAAAACTATCCGGGAAGATTAGTAAATCCCGTGGCAGCAAAAATTAAAATTTAAATGAAATCAAAAACCGATATACTCAGGGAAAAATTAGCGGAAGGAAAATTGGGTGGCGGCGCAGAGCGCAATGCAACGCAGCACAAGAAAGGAAAGCTCACCGCAAGGGAACGCATCAGCCTGTTGATGGACGCCGGTTCTTTTGAAGAGATCGGTGCATTGGTGGTTCACCGCACCAAAGATTTTGGTATGGAAAACCAGCAGTTTTATGGCGATGGTGTGGTTACAGGTTATGGCACGGTGAACGGCCGGCTGGTGTATGTTTTTGCGCAGGACTTCACCGTATTTGGCGGTGCCTTATCTGAAACGCATGCAGAAAAAATTTGCAAGGTAATGGACCTTGCCATGAAGACCGGCGCACCCATGATCGGACTCAACGATTCCGGCGGCGCCAGGATACAGGAAGGCGTTCGTTCGCTGGGTGGTTATGCTGATATTTTTTACCGCAATGTGCAGGCATCCGGCGTTATCCCGCAGATCTCCGCTATCATGGGGCCATGTGCCGGCGGTGCTGTTTATTCTCCTGCCATTACTGATTTTACGTTGATGGTAGAACATACAAGTTATATGTTTGTAACGGGGCCCAACGTAGTAAAGACGGTCACCAACGAAGAAGTGAGTTCAGAAGAACTGGGTGGCGCTTCCACCCATTCTACCAAATCTGGCGTAACACATTTAACTGCCGCCAACGACATGGAATGTATTGAACAGGTAAAAAAATTATTGAGTTACCTGCCGCAAAATTGTGAAGATGTTGCTCCGAAAATTGATTACACTTTAGTAGATGAAACAAGGGAAGCGCTGGAAAAAATTATCCCGGCCAGCACCAACCAGCCCTATGATATCCGTGAAGTAATTGCAGGTGTATGCGATGCCGGTTCCTTCTTTGAAATACATCCAGACTATGCAGAAAACATCGTGGTTGGATTTGCAAGACTGGCCGGCAGGAGCATTGGCATTGTTGCCAACCAACCCATGAGCCTGGCTGGTGTACTTGACATTGACAGTTCAAAAAAAGGCGCCCGCTTTACCCGCTTTTGCGATTGCTTCAACATCCCTTTATTGGTATTGGTGGATGTACCCGGTTTTTTACCCGGCACCGACCAGGAGTGGCATGGCATCATCACCAATGGCGCCAAACTGTTATATGCACTAAGCGAAGCAACGGTACCAAGGGTTACGGTGATCACCCGCAAAGCTTATGGCGGCGCTTATGATGTAATGAACTCCAAACACATTGGCGCCGATATGAATTTTGCCTGGCCCACCGCCGAGATTGCGGTGATGGGCGCCAAAGGTGCCAGCGAGATTATTTTTAAAAAAGAAATTTCAGAAGCCGCTGACCCGGCGAAGAAACTGGTTGAAAAAGAGGCAGAGTATGCGGAGAAATTTGCAACGCCTTACTTAGCTGCCGAGCGTGGATTTATTGATGAAGTGATTGAGCCTAAAGACACCCGCAAAAAATTAATCAAAGCATACGCCATGCTGGAAAATAAAGTAGCGAAGCGGCCAAGAAAAAAACACGGTAATATTCCTTTGTAAGTGTTTAATTTTTTTGTTGCCAGCAGTTGTATTTCATAGCAGCAGCATTGGCGTCGCACTCTTGTACAGTTGAATTTTATGGCAGCTTTTCTTAACAACCTGATCAATATTTTTATTGAAAAAATTTCATGCCCGCCTTGAATGAACCTTTCGGGCAGGCAAAGAAAAAAGAGGTAAAGCAGCAAAGCAATGTGATTCCTTTCTTTGCGTCTTAGCGTGAAAAAATAACATTGGATATCTTTAACCAATCACTTATAACTTATCACAAAAACCTACTCCAATTAAAACCCAATCAACATTTTTTCTTTATTAATTTTGCCCCCATGCAAATACCTGACCTCTACGATATTTTTTTACAATATCCCAACATACAAACCGACACCCGTAAACTGAAATATGGCGATTTTTTCTTTGCTTTGAAAGGGCCAAATTTCAACGGTAATTTATTTGCCAAAAAAGCATTTGAATCGGGGGCAGCTTATGCAGTCATTGATGAACCTGTTGGGTTTGTGGATAACCGCCT
>CAXTPJ010000767.1:0-2138 GCA_964245855.1 uncultured Ferruginibacter sp.
GGTTCTGATGTGGCTTTGGGTGATCAATATCTTTACAACCAGGTATACAACCAGGGCGGCGGTTACAGCTTTGGACAAAACAACCAACCGGTTGCAACAGTGTACGAAGGCGCTTTGGGCAACAGCAATGTTACCTGGGAAAAGGCAAAGAAATTTGATGTTGGTTTGGATATGAATTTACTGCATGATAAAATTTCTGTAACAGTTGATTACTTCCACGACCGCAGGTATGATCAGTTGGTAACAAGACAGGATATTCCGCAACTGTTGGGTATCGGCGTATCGCCAAGTAACATAGCTGTTACCGTTAACAGGGGTTTTGATGGACAGGTTACTTACCAGGACAGGGCCGGCAAAGTGCAGTACAGCATTGGTGTTGTGTTCTCTGTCGCAAGAAATAAAATCTTGTACCAGGCAGAAGCGCAGCAACGTTATCCATGGCTCAGCAAAACGGGCTTGCCGATAGACCAACCTTTTGGCTATAACTTTTTGGGTTACTATACCGATAAAGATATCAGCGACCCAAGTGTAGCCAAACCAATTGGAACGGTATATGCAGGTGACCTGAAATACAAAGATATCAATGGCGATGGAGTAATTGATCAAAGTGATATTACGCCGATCGGTAAGCCAAACTTACCAAATACAACCATCGGTGTACCGTTGAAATTAAGCTACAAAGGTTTTGATTTGAACGTGTTATTCCAGGGGGCGTTCGGCTACAGTCTTGGACTGAAGGGAAATGCGATCGAAGCTTTCCAAAGCCAGTTTCAACCGATACACCAACAACGCTGGACGCCTGCAACAGCAGCATCTGCACAATTTCCAAGGTTAACAACCAATCCAACATCTATCAACAGCCCATCAGCCTATATGTCTGATTACTGGTTGATCGATGCACACTATGTACGTTTAAAAACAGTGGAATTAAGTTACCAGTTGCCATCAAAATGGTTGCCATTTAAGATTAACAATGGCAGGCTGTATTTAAGTGCTTACAACCTGGTAACCTGGAGCAATATTTCTAAAAAATACCAACAGGATCCTGAAGTTACTTCAAATAGTGCCGGTGATTCTTACTTAAACCAACGCATTATCAATGTTGGTTTACAGATTGGTTTTTAATTCCTAATGGCGGGTTGAGGATACCCGCCATGGCTAACCCCGGTATTGGTGTCTTCACTAATGCCTTGATTAACTAATTGGGGATTTGATTATTAACTAAAATTATTTTTCACTGATCAATACAATGAGCAGTATAAAAATCTTTCTTTATTCATTGTTACTGCCTGTTCTGTTATTAGGAACAGGCAGTAAAATTTTTAAGAAGAGAGATATGGTGATTTTACCTAAAGTTTATAAAGACAGTTCGGTAACCAATTTCTTCAGGCGCACCACCGGTTGCATTTCCGGCGATGGCGGCTTCACTGTTCCACTCTCCAACAATAAAGTGTTGTGGTTGATGGGAGACAGCCATATTGATGTTTACAGTAAAGAGGATGGTAAAGTGCCTTGCCTGTTCCAGGTAAGAAATACAGCATTGCTTCAACCATTCAATGATTGGAATAATAGCAATACACCCACATTAGCGGGAAAGGGTAGTGGCATAAAAAGTTTTTTAAAGAATAATTCCAACGATACTTTCTTCTGCTGGCCGGGTGCCGCTATCCAGTTAAAAGATACGGCTTATATCTACTGCACCAGTTTAAAAAACCAGGGAAGCGGGGCGTTTGGTTTTGCTTCCGCAGGCAATGATTTTATTACCAAAGTTAAAATACCTGAAATGACAATCGGTGGTTATACTAACCTGCCGCATTTCAATGATATCAACTTCGGCATCGGGTTTATTCCGGATATAAAAAAAGAATGGGTCTATGCCTATGGCCAGAAATACAATGGTGCAAAAATTGAATGCCAGTTGTATATTGCCCGGTTTGCAGCTAACAATCCATTGCAGCAATGGCAATTTTGGAATGGGCATTCGTGGGATACAGCCGTTGACAATGCCAGCCCAATTGCTTCACAGGTAGGTGTTTCAGGTACATTCCAGGTGAGTAAAATAAGAGACAAAATGTTATTGTTGAGTTCGGCACTCAGCATCAATTGTGATTCCGGTACAGAGATGTACATCGCTGTTG
>CAXTPJ010000768.1:0-2128 GCA_964245855.1 uncultured Ferruginibacter sp.
CATCTACAGCCAAAGTAAAGCTCGAATTTTCATTACTGGCTTTTGCAGCATACAGTGGTTCTTACAAAGCAGGGGAAAATATCGTAGTCAAACTGGAAAACTCATTCACCGAACTTCCGGAAGTAATGGTGCAAGCCTATGAAAGAAATGCATCATTAAAAAACATACCCGTTGCCGTGAGTGTGTTAACGAAAGCAGATTTGGGCCGTTATGATAATACTTCATTGATCGCTGCAGTCAATACTATTCCCGGCGTAAAAATGGATGAACGCAGTCCCGGCAGTTATCGCTTATCTATAAGAGGAAATTTATTGCGTTCACCCTTTGGTGTTAGAAATGTAAAAGTGTACTGGAACGGTATTCCTTTTACCGATGCCAATGGCAATACCTATCTCAATCAACTGGATCTTGCAAACATTGGTAAAATGGAGATCATCAAAGGTCCTGGCGGAAGTATGTATGGTGCCGGGACAGGCGGCGTGGTTTTGCTGGATGGAAGCGCCGCCAAAGAGAATGAAAAAAATATATTACTTAATTCACAGGCAGGCAGTTATGGTACTTTTGGCAGCAGTGTTGTGTATAACAGCAATACCACAAACAGCAGTTCTGTTTTACAGTTTGCTCATTTGCAAAGTGATGGGTGGCGGAAGCAGACCAACATGCGAAGAGATATAGCTAATTATACCGGAAGCTTTACAGTAAGCGATAAACAAACCATACGGGCTAACTTATTTTACAGCGATCTCTATTATGAAACACCAGGAGGTTTAACGCTGGCTCAACTGCAGGCCGACCCAAGACAAGCCAGGCCGGCTGGCGCCTTTGGCAGTGCCGAGCAGCAACAGGCTGCTATTTATGTAAAAACGTTTTACGCAGGTATTTCACATGAATACCACTTCAATTCGATGTGGAGCAATGTTACTTCAGTTTATACTTCCAGCACCCGGTTTAAAAATCCTTCTATTTTAAATTACCAGCGCAAAACAGAACAGGGCATTGGTGGAAGATCGGTCACGCAGTTTCAACAGAAACAATTGACTATAAATTTTGGCGGCGAGTATCAATATGGTTTCACCAGCAGCAGAACATTTGGAAACAAATCAGGCGTACCGGATACGCTGCAGTTTGATGATGAAATTGGCGCAACACAATACAATGTTTTTTTACAGGCTGATCTTAATTTATCCAATGGCTTCATCATCAATGGGGGCATCAGTTATAACAATTACCGCTATGGTTTTACAAGATTGAATAACCTGCCGGTAAAAGAGATCAATCAAACATTTGATCCGGTATTGGTTCCGAGAATATCAATCCTAAAAAAACTAGATGGCAATTATAGTGTATACGCCACAGTTAGTAAAGGATTTTCTCCACCTACCATTGACGAAATCGTTCCCTCTACCGGCGTATTCAATCAATCATTGAATGCTGAGAAAGCTAATAATTACGAGATTGGTTTTAGGGGAGATATCAAGCCCGGTAAATTATCTGTCGATGCCTCTTACTATTTTTTCAACCTTAATAACACCATCGTAACCAGGCGTGATAATAGCGGTGCTGATTATTTTGTAAACACCGGAAAAACCAACCAGCAAGGCTTTGAACTTGCCGTTAATTATTACCCGGTGAGAAACAGCAGCCGCTTTTTAAAGGAAGTAAAACTATGGGGTAACTACACCAACATCAGTGCGACATTTAAAACTTACCAGCAGGGCAGCAACGATTTTAGCGGCAATAAATTAACCGGCACTTCACCCAATGTATTTGTAGGTGGAGTAGATGCCATTACAAAAATCGGTTTGTATGCCAATTGCACCTACAGTTACACGGATGCTATTCCCCTGAATGATGCCAATACTTTTAAAGCAACAGCTTACAATTTGTTATTCGCAAAACTTGGCTATAAAAGAAAACTCGGGAAAGCAGTAGAAGGGGAGTTGTTCTGTTTTTACAACAAATCATTTAACAGCCCTTATAGTTTGGGCAATGACCTGAATGCAGCCGGCAACCGTTTCTTTAATCCATCTGCACCGGAGAATTTTTCAGCAGGTTTTAAACTCAAATTCAATTTGAAATAACAGTGTAACAGTTATGGAAATTTATTTAGTAAGGCATACTGCTCCCG
>CAXTPJ010000769.1:0-2123 GCA_964245855.1 uncultured Ferruginibacter sp.
AATCAAAATAATCCAATATGCAAATATTGGACTATTTATTTTTTATAAATGGTATTAGTATTGAGACTGGAGTTTTAAGGAGCAAGTATTGAGATATCAGAACCGAGTATTGAGATATTAGAAAAAAGACTGGAGGTTTTAGTAATTGAGGTTTTAACTTATTTCGCATTGTGTTATGATCCGTACCAAAGGCAATCGGTGCTAATTTTAAGTTGGCAACGGATTGAAATCCGTTGTTACAATATTGTTGAGCCTACGGCTTTTGTCCGACTGATTAAATGTAAAATGATTATGAAAAGATACATCTTAAATTGACATACATTTTAATGTGCTTAGTCCGTATTGAATTTAGAGTATATACTTAGTTACTGAACTATACATAACTACTAAAGAGCTTTTATCTCAATACTAACATCTCAATCCTTGATACTAACATCTTGCTACTTACACCCCAATACCAACAACTACCCTTTAAACTCCACACCGAATACCAATCCAAAATTCTTCCTGATCTTTTTCTTCACTTCATCTATATCTACCTTTTCCCCTAATTCCTTTTCCATAGAAGTTACCTGCTTATCAACAATACCACAGGGGATGATATTGCCGAAATAACCGAGGTTGGTATTTACATTGAGGGCAAAGCCATGCATGGTGATCCAGCGGCTGCAGCGCACGCCCATGGCGCATATCTTTCTTTCTTTACCAGTAATGCCGGGTTCCATCCATACGCCAGTTTCGCCTTTACTTCTCTCTCCTTTTATACCATATTCGGCAAGGGTTAAAATAATTACTTCTTCCAGTTCCCGTAGATATCGGCCAATATCAGTGTAAAGCTTTTCGAGGTCGATGATGGGGTAACCTACTATTTGTCCTGGCCCGTGAAAAGTAATGTCCCCTCCCCTGTTGATCTTGAAAAATTGAATGCCTTTTTCCTGCATGCTGGCTTCATTGATCAGTAGGTTTTCTATTTTGCCACTTTTGCCCAAAGTGTAAACAGGTGGATGTTCGCAGAGCAAAAAGTAACTGGTGGTATCCAATGGTTTTTCTTCTTCGGCGATGGAAGGTTTACCTGCTGTTGCCAAAGCCCTTTCCCGGCTGAGGAGCGTTGATTTTACCTGCACATTTTCCTGCAACAGCATTTCCTGGTAATCCCAGGCCGACCGATAATCAACCAGCCCTAAATCTTTGTATATAACCGTCATCTTATCCAATGCAATTGATTTACTTTGCAAAGATAGTTGAGGATTGGCAAGTGTTTGCATGGCAGTAGCAGGCAACCAGTAATGGAAACCGGAAAAGCCGCCATGAAATACTTCAGTTGAACGGAGCGTCGCCAA
Organism: uncultured Ferruginibacter sp.; assembly: GCA_964245855.1. Taxonomy (GTDB): domain Bacteria; phylum Bacteroidota; class Bacteroidia; order Chitinophagales; family Chitinophagaceae; genus Ferruginibacter. Next base: position 1,341 of record CAXTPJ010000769.1, read on the forward strand.
TGTCGCTCCATTGAAAATCAACTGTTGGTGACAAAATAATAAACTGAAGAAAAGAGCAATTGAATAAAAACATGAGCAACGAATTAATAAACGAGGAAGAAATAAATGAGAGTGAAGAACTGTACGAAAAACTGGTAATCGAGATCAGTAAAGGACAGGAGCCACTCCGCATTGATAAATTTTTGATGGCGAGGATCGAAGGCGCTACCCGCAACAAAATTCAACTGGGTATTGAGAATGAAATGGTGCTGGTGAATGATAAACCGGTGAAATCGAATTACAAAGTGCGGCCGCTTGATAAGATCATTGTGTTTGATAACCGCCACCCCGAAAGCAACGAGATTGTGCCGGAAAATATTCCGCTCAACATTGTATTTGAAGATGATGACATCATTATTGTAAACAAGCCGGCGGGCATGGTAGTACACCCCGGTAGCGGAAATCCGAATGGCACACTCATCAATGCCATTGCCTGGCATTTAAAACAGCAGAACCCGAACATTGAAGAAACCGGGCTGCAACGTTTCGGCATGGTGCACCGCATTGATAAAAATACTACCGGTTTACTGGTGTTGGCCAAAACCCCCAAAGCCATGACCGACCTGGCGAAACAGTTCTTCAACCATACCGTTCACCGCCGTTACATGGCATTGGTTTGGGGCGATTTTGACACTGAAGAAGGGACTATTATTGGCCATGTGGGCAGGCACCAGCGTTTTAGGAAATTGTTTACCACTTACCCTGACGGCGAATATGGCAAAGATGCCATTACCCATTACAAAG
>CAXTPJ010000770.1:0-2109 GCA_964245855.1 uncultured Ferruginibacter sp.
TTTGATTCGATATCTTGAAAGTTTGTTGCATTCAAAGGATCAGCAACCTGCAATACCCTTTGTGTTCTATCATCCAGGTTGTCGCCATATATGTTTTCGAAATAAACTGTTTTGGCTGATGGGATTATTGTTACGTCAATCCCTTCTGCTGTCAATTGATTGGTAAATTCAAATTCACTTTCGGCCAGGGAAGTTATCAAGCCATACCGCACATTCATTTGCCGGATGGCGTGCGAAAAATAAAAGGCTGTTCCGCCAGCCATGAATACGGTTGTTTTAGGCGTGGTTACTTTATCCAAAGTAATATGGCCAATACAGCAAACGTCGTACATATTTTTAACGGTTCAAAAAGTTGTAAAGGTTTCAAATGTTGAATAAATGTAATTGATCCTGTAAAGACAAAGCAATCATCTGTTTTCAATACTGCCAGATATATGATCAGTGCTGCCGAATATGGCAAAGCATTGCAATAAACTGAACTACCGTTTTAGTTTTGATCATTCAAATTTCAGCTATGAATTTACAAGGTTTTTTCAGCACTTTTTTCTTCCTGCTTTTTTACATTCCTTTCAATGTAATCATTATGTTGGCGGCAGCATTTGTTTTGGGCCTTGTCAACAGGTTGTTCCACCTCAACTTTCCCACCTGGCTAATCGGGCTTGCTGCCGGCTTACTGGCTGGTATAATTGTATATGCTGTAATAGAGGGTTCAACCAATAAGTTAGGCGCCAGTCCTGAATTACTGTACACTACTACTTTTATCATTCATGTACTTCTTTTTTTATTACTGCTTACTTTTTCCGGTATCGGCAAACTGATATTCCGCAATGCTCCTGCGGTACCATTTCATTTTGAAAAGCCACAGGCTATTGCTGCCACAATTTACACTGCGTCGATCCTTGCTTTTGCATTGCTGCCTTTGTTGGCTAAAGGCAAGGCATACCTGCAGGATGTTGCTGATAAAAAATATACTGAAAACCTTCAAATGATCATCAATACCAATGATACAACTGCCTTCAAAAAAGCGCTGGATAATAACTATCAATTAGCAGATGTAAAATTGAATGATTATTCAACCCAGTCATTGTTTGATTATTTACTCGAACACAATAAAACGGCTTTGGTGAAATTACTGGTAGCAAAAAATACCAACCTGGTAACGTACCATAGCGAGTTGAATATTAACAGCGAAGCAATGCTGCAGGTATTGCTGGAAGCAGGTTTGCCGACTGTGGATGCAATACAACAATTAACATTGAAAAATGATACTGCGTTGGTAAAGCTAACGGTGGAAAAATTCCATCCGCAGTTTGATACCTGCAAAGATTATATGGTTGCGCTGATAACAAGAGATGTATTAGGCCATGGCAATATTGACTTGCTCGACTATCTTATTGAGCATGGACTGGCGAAAAACATTTCTTATAGCAGCAATGCGCTGTACCAGTATGTTGAAAAAAATGATTTGCAAACTGTTCAACTGCTGATCAACAAAGGTTTTTCGTTGGATACAGCTAACAGCCAAATTGTAGAGAAAGCTATCAGCAACAGGAATTTGCCTATGCTGGCTTATCTTTTTCAATACCCATTTGATAAAAATAAAAAGGTAGATGGTTATAGTTATCTTGAAAAAGCCATCTTAAGTAACGGGGATCAATTGATCAATTTTTTACTGATGCAACAGCCGGATGTAACTACTATTCATGTAACTGATGGTGATGGGGTAACCAATGCATTGTTGCTGGCAGAAAAATATGAACGCACTGAAATGTTAGCAAAACTGAAGCGATATGTTTCTCAGAATAAAACGAATCAACATGCGTAATTCAATTCTTTTTTTTGTGTTGTTTTTGTTTTTAACAGTTGTTGCCAATGCGCAGGAATACCGCTTTGAGAACAAAGCGCCACAATCAACTGAAACCATTTCATTTGAATTACAGGGAAATAAAATAGTAGATGGCGAATGGGAACATGTAAGCGATGATCCCAACGGCAGCGGCGAAGTGTATGGCTTTACCGGTATACAAAAAGGAAATCAATTGCTAGTCAGTTTCAGGCATACCATTCCTTACAGCGTGTATGCCAAGACTAAAAATGCGGTATGGTTAT
>CAXTPJ010000771.1:0-2105 GCA_964245855.1 uncultured Ferruginibacter sp.
CGCCGGGAAAGCCCCAGTGGCCATAGTTTTCCAGCCAGGTTTTCAATCCATGACGATGGCTTACTTCACGCAAACCTCCAACATAATCATAAGCAACTTTATCTGCCACCATGCGGCGCATATCCCATAAAAAACGATCCGATGCCAATTCACTGTTCACAACTTTACCACTGTAAACCGGCAGATATGGCAGGGCATTGTAACCATAGCGCTGTTGAAAGGTTGCTAAAAAATCGTCGGTAAAATTTTGTCCACCTGTTTCATAACTATCCTGCACCACTACTTTAAAACATTTCCTATCGGCTTCGGGTATGCGCTTTAATATTTCGCCCATGTGACTGTAAAAATGTTTTTCCGCATGGGCTTTACTCATTTTGTCAACTTCGTACCCGGTGGCTTCCGGTGATGCAGGTGAATTGGTAGTACCGGTCGGCGTCATACCTGTCCGCAAGATTACCCAATCACCTGCCGGGACGCTCCAGTTCAATGTACCATCTGCGGAAAGATATGAGGAGATGTCGATCACTTTTGCATCATCAATCACCATGGCTTTATCATCCGCTTCCGGTTGCTGCGGCCACTGGTAATCTTTCCAGTAAGGCAATGGTGTTGGATGCATTTTAGCCAATGTTTTTTCACTGAAACGTTCTACTCTGGGTGCAGCAGCTATGGAAATTTCAGCCAGCCCTTTACCATCGAGACCACCTGCGATCAACAAACGAAATGAGGTAGCCGCAGTGGCTGGAAAAGAAATAACCACAGGGGCATACGGGTTAAAACCCACGTTAAGTCCAGGATTGGAACGGTTGATCTCAAATTCGGCCAGCGTAATAAAATTACCATCCAGATTTTTTGCCTGGAATTTTGCCTTCACGAGCATAGCATTCTCGGCAGGCTGTACCGTTAGACTGCGGGCAGTAAATGGTTGCTTAGATTCAATATCAATAATAAAGGAATCTGCCTTCGGAAAAGAAATAATTGTCTTTTTGTTTCCATCCAAAATATTGGAAACACCAGTTATTCCCGGCGATGTGGTAATTGTTGCATTGCTTTGGTCCAGCACCAGTTTATCATCTTTCGGTGCCGGGTATGCAATCAGTTTTACATCCTGGAAAATACTGTTCGGCTGCTCAAGTTTTTTAGACAATTGGAGCGGCCCTGTCACCCTAAGTTCAGCAGATGAGAGGTAACGCATCGCTTCATTTGGTTTGATCCATGGGCCACCAGACTGGCTCCAGCCGGGTGAATTGAACACACCGATCTCAATGTTGAGTTTTGTGGCAGTCTTCATCGCTTCCTGCAAAATATCCCACCATTCATCACTAAACATTTTTACTTTGCCATACGGATCACCCAGGCCAATGTTGCCGATAAAAGCCCGGTTGATGCCCGCTGCTTTCATGGCATACAAATCTTTCACCACGCCTTCTTTAGAAATATTATCCGATACCCAGTACCAGTAAACGCTCGTCTGGATAGAATCCGGCGGATTTACAAAACCTTCTTCCAGTGCCTGGTCAGCAACTTTTGTTGGATCAGTTGCAACAAATGCAATCACAATAGAAGCGGCAAAACAACCTGCAATTAAGTGGAGTAAATTTTTCATTGGCCTTACAATTAAAACCTATAACGTTCATTGGTTATAACAATCCTGCACAAGTTAAACAGCAATCATTGTGTGCCTGTCCTGTGCTGTCTTGTTTTGTTACAGCAAGCAAATCATTGAACACTTCTTTAACGGGTTTGTTATTACTTTTGTAATCAATTAAAAATCTAAACAAATGGAAAAAGCAATATTGGCAGGCGGCTGTTTTTGGGGTGTAGAGGAACTGGTTCGGGACATACCGGGCGTAACTTCAACAGTGGTGGGTTATACCGGCGGGGATGTACCCAATGCAACTTACCGCAACCATGGTACCCATGCAGAAGGAATTGAAATTGTATTTGATGAAACAAAATTATCCTATCGAACACTGCTCGAATTCTTCTTTCAAATTCATAATCCAACTACATTAAACCGACAGGGCAACGATATTGGGGTATCGTATCGCGCGGCTATCATTTACCTGGATGAATCGCAGAAAGAAACTCCAACACCATTGATC
>CAXTPJ010000772.1:0-2096 GCA_964245855.1 uncultured Ferruginibacter sp.
CGACGCACAACTCGCCAACAATGATATGGTACAAAAACTATCAGCTCCATCACGTATTGCTGATGAAAGCTGGATAAAGCCCGGTAAAGTTGCCTGGGATTGGTGGAACGACTGGAACATTTCGCATGTAGATTTTAAGGCGGGTATCAATACAGAAACCTATAAGTATTACATTGATTTTGCTGTGGCCAACAAACTGGAATACATCATTTTGGATGAAGGATGGAGCGATGACATGGACCTGATGAAAGTATCGGGCAAAATGGATTTGAAAGAGATTGTTGATTATGGTAAGCAGAAAAATGTGGGTGTTATTTTATGGGCCGGCTGGTATGCAGTTGATCAGAAAATGGAAGCCGCATTCAGCAAGTATGCAGCAATGGGTGTAAAAGGTTTTAAGATAGATTTTATGGACAGGGACGACCAGCCGATGGTTTCTTCTTTGTACACTATTGCGCAGGCAGCCGCAAAGTATCACCTGCTGATCGACTATCATGGTATGTACAAGCCAACCGGCATTCAAAGGACTTATCCTAACATTGTGAATTTTGAAGGCGTGAAAGGATTGGAAAACAGTAAGTGGACGCCCAATGATGATGTGCCGGAATATGATGTAACGATACCGTATATACGCATGGTAGCCGGGCCGATGGATTATACACCCGGCGCAATGCGCAACGCCATTAAAAGTAATTTTAAACCATCGCATACTTTGCCGATGAGCCAGGGTACACGCTGTCATCAACTGGCCATGTATGTAGTATTTGAAGCACCGCTGCAAATGCTGGCCGATAACCCAACAGCCTATAAAAAAGAGCAGGAGAGTACTGATTTTATTGATAAAATACCCACTGTGTTTGATGAAACAGCTGCACTGGATGGCAAGGTGGGAGAGTATGTTGCACTGGCCAGGAAGAAAGACAACGTTTGGTATGTTGGTGCTATGAGCAACTGGACTGAACGGGACATTACCATTGATTTTTCATTTTTGGGAGAAGGTAATTTTGAAGCAGAAGTTTTTAAAGATGGCCTGAATGCAGACCGGGACGCCACTGATTACAAAAAAGAAATTAGAAGGATTACGGCTGCAGAAAAAATAACTTTTCATTTAGCACCGGGTGGTGGGCTGGCAATTCGGCTTGTTAAACTGTGAAGCTGGTTTGGTTTGTTAGGGGTTTAAATGTTTAGATGATGTGTTTTGCCGATGGACAATCTGATAGGATAGAAACTGTTGGTATGTACTGAAAGTTTTTTTACAGGCTTTAGCAACTATACTCAACATCGTTGTGTCACTCACTTGTACTGTATTTTTTCATGGCAGCACAGGTTCTAAAAAAAAGCACTAATCATTTTAAATAAGTTGTCCGTTTTGAGGTAACTGCTTGTAATTCTCACCAGTTACCGGGTTAGCCGCCTCCTTTTGGTTCGGTCACGCTTTAGCGTGATTGAAAAAAAGCGAAGCAAATTTTTCTCAAAGAAGTAAAAGTAGCGGCGTTCCGGTAATCCCGAACGCATCCGGGACCGGCTGGAGAGGCAAAAATTGTTAATCGTGGACAGTTGCTAAAAAACATAATCTCATTATTATTTAAGTAAAAGACATTCATCAATAAACAGCCTGTATGAAAAATATCCATAAAATACTTGCCATTCTTATTTGCCTGCAAACCACCACAACCTTTGCACAGCAAAACCAAACAGCCATACAACTTAACCAGCTTGGGTTTTATCCCCATGCACCAAAAATAGCAATCCTCACCCAGGCTACTGAGACGCCATTTTTCTATTTAATAAGCGAACAAAAAAAGGATACAGTTTATAAAGGAAAACTGGGTAAGTCTATACCCTCCAAAAATTCTTTGCTCATTACAAAAGCAATTGACTTCAGCGAATTTGAAAAACCGGGAAGGTTCATTATCAGCATACCCGGTATTGGTAACTCCTACCCGTTTTCAATTGAAGCCAAAGTAAATGCAATGGCTGCCGTAGCATCATTAAAAGGCTTTTATTTTCAAAGATGCTCCATGCCGTTGGAAGAACAATACGCCGGTATATGGCATCGCCCTGCAGGCCATCCTGATACGGCAGTTTTGATACAC
>CAXTPJ010000773.1:0-2096 GCA_964245855.1 uncultured Ferruginibacter sp.
ATGTATGTAACAGCAGGCAACTGCTGAGGTTTGCATTAATGCCAGACGGAACTGCCAGCGACATGCCGGATACTTTAATGAAAGACTTGCCAGACGGCGGCCAGCATCCCAATCGCACCATTAGTTTTGGGCCAGATGGATTGCTATATATTTCTGTAGGCAGTACCTGTAACGACTGTGCAGAAAGTAATAAAGAGGCAGCCACTATGCTGGTAGCAGATACCATTACCTGGCAAAGAAAAGTTTTTGCCCGGGGCTTACGGAACACGATTGGTTTTGATTTTCATCCGGTAACAAAGGAATTATGGGGAGCAGATAATGGAGGGGATACCAAAGGTGATAACTGGCCTCCGGAAGAAATCAATAAAATTGTAAAAGACGGCGACTATGGTTGGCCGCTTGTTTATGCAAAACAAGTTGCTGACGAAACAAGGGAAGATCCTATGGGGAGTACCAAAGCGCTATATGCAAAAATGACAAAGCCTTCAGTGTTGGAACTTCCTGCACACAGTGCACCTATAGCATTTCAGTTTATTAAAAGTGGCCAGTTTGCAAATGATGCGCTGGTATGCTGGCATGGCTCGTGGAACCGCTCGGTTCCCGATGGTTTTAAAGTTCAGCGTATCAAGTTTACTAATGGCGAAGCGGTAGGAGCAGAAGATATGTTAACCGAATTTCTAAATGCTGACAAGCGTACCCGCTTCGGCCGGCCGGCCGGCTTAACGGTTGCATCATCAGGAACTATTTATATATCAGATGATGCCAACGGCGTGATTTATGCACTTTATCAAACCAAATAATTTATACAACATGAAAAATATTATTACCACTTTGCTCAGTATATGCATGTCTCCTATGTTTACTGCTGCTCAATCTGCAAAAATAGAATTCGAAGCACTTAATACTTACCCGGAAGGGATAATTTTTGCGCCATCCTCAGGATTATTTTATGTTTCAGGAGTGAGGATGGGCACGGTAGGAAGTGTTGATATTAAAGGAAATTACACCGAACTGTTAAGTGATAGTACATTGAAAAGTACTTATGGAATGAAAGTAGTGCAGAACACGCTTTGGTTTTGTGCAGGAGATGCTAATTACAGTAAATACAGTACAGAGGCAACCCATAAAAAAACAGGTAAATTGATTGCCATAGACCTGACAACAAAGAAAAGAAAAGCCGACATTGATCTTTCAACCCTTTACAACGGCAAGCATTTTATCAATGACATTACAATTGATAACGCTGGAAATGCTTACTTAACTGACAGCTATTCTCCCGTGATTTATAAAGTAACATCAGACGGTAAAGCCAGCATATTCGCTGAAAATGATTTATTTAAGTCACCCGGTGTAGGTTTAAATGGAATTGTGTGGCACCCTGATGGATTTTTATTGGTGGATAACAATGGTGCTGGATCGATTTTAAAGGTAAGTGCTGATGGGAAAATAGTTTCCAAAGTTAAAGTGCCGCAATTTTTTTCAGGGGCTGATGGATTATTGCTTGACAATAATAAAAACCTGATTTTGGTACAGAATAAATCTGTCAATAAAATTTTTCAGTTGAAAAGTAACGATAGCTGGAGCACCGCAACAGTTATTGCAGCTACCAAATCCGCAGACTTATTCAGCTTTCCCTCGACTGCCACTTTGCGTAACAATGAAGTGTGGGTAATGAATGCCAAACTAAATGAGTTATCAGAGGGTAATGCTGTACCAGCAAAAAAGTTTACTATTCAAAAAGCGAATTTTATTCCAGTAGTTAATTAATAATGCCTTTGTCAATATTGCATTGGATTTGTTCTATCTTTTTAAGGCAACTAATTTCAGGTAAATATCAACCGTTATGAGTTTATTTCTGGTTTTCCCACCACTGTGAAAGAGACTCCTCCATGCAAATTTACAAGTCAATATTTTTTACTTTTAGAAATTAGTTTTTTGGCTGTTGTTTTATCATTTTTATTCAGGAACACATCGTTGAACCCTACGCACTTCAGTATAAGAAATATCAATGTTTTCAATTTCAACATGTCCGGGAAAGGGATTTATTGGAATTTTGTAATCCTGCAGCGGGTAACAATTAGTATGATAAGGATGTT
>CAXTPJ010000774.1:0-2095 GCA_964245855.1 uncultured Ferruginibacter sp.
AGAAGGTACTTTAAATAACCACCATTCAACTTAATGCTATTATGGCTAAATTAAAGGAACGCAAAGGTAGTAATTAAAATTTAATAATTGAAATACTTCAATTGATTTTTTTTTATTTTGGTTTGATTTTTGATAAATCGGTGAAAATATTTATAACCTGCTGATTATCAGATTTGATTTTATGTTGATTTGTTGATAACCGCAATGCTTCTTTCAGCCTTTTTCTTAAAATAATTAACATTTTTAAGTTATTATCCATTAAAATGGAATTTTTCCTGTTTTTGGATAAAAATTTACTTTTCGAAACACTTCTACACAATTAAGCAAATAATATTTCGTTACTGATAGTTAGAAAGGTCTCTCTTTGTTCGATAATTGGTAATCATGCAATTATTGACAAATTGGAGTGATAAAACAAATCCAAGCAAACATGAAAAAGGTACTTACGCTGTTATTGATCATAGCAGGATTTATTCACACAGAAACGAAAGCTCAATGCCCTCCGGGTGCATTTGCTTATCAAAGTCTTTATCCGCAATGTCCCAGCGGTTGCGGGGTATTATTGTTGGGCTGGCCGGAAGGTGTAGTCGTAAATATTTATGGAGGAACCCCATTAACCATTATTACCAGCGCTTTAATTTCCGGCACATTAGGTAATGGAGGAACGGGAGATGCTTTCACCTGCGTTCCATGTAATACACCATTGGTATATGCTTCTACTATTTTAGGCGCCTCGGGTGGCTGCGTAATTGCCACTATCGGGATTGTACCGGTTAAGATCACTAATTTTTCGGCATCTTCAACGCCGGGCAATACCAATATTTTAAAATGGTCAACTTCCCTTGAAACCGGACCGGTAAAATATGTAATTCAACAGAGTGAAAATGGCAGGAATTACCGTGATGTGACAACCATTAACGGAGCACAGCAACCATTGGGCAACAACTATGCTTACACTACCCAAAACAATGGAAATGCGACCACCTATTACCGAATCAAAGCAATTGAAGTTTCCGGCAACATTTTATACTCAGAAACAGTAATGGTACACAGCGATAAAACTTTCGGCTTCAGCGTTTATCCCAATCCAACTACAGGTGAGTTCAAAATTAATCTGCCATCCAAATTCTTACCGGCTGTGGTAGAAGTCATCAATGCCCAGGGAAAACAATTGTATTCAGAAAAAATAAACCAGTCTATTGCAAGTTTCAGCACAACATTACCAAAAGGCGTGTATGCTGTGAAAATGACGGGCAATAACAATGAAACGGTTACCCAGCGGCTGATCAAAGAATAAACTATTATTCATCAACATATTTAAGCCCCGTTCATTTATTGTCGGGGCTTTTCTTTAGGTTCTTTATTTATTCATTTATATAGCCAAACGCAAGTTGTTGGTTCAGGGAGCCTCATTAATATAGATTGATTACGTACCTTTTGTTGTACCAAATATTGTACATTTGTAAAAAACAAGTTTATGCAAGCAGTATCTGTTTCTCAATTAAGAAATAATATGAAAAAATATTTGGACGATGTTTCAAAGTCTTCTGATGTAATAATTGTTTCAAGATCTGCAGAAGAGGAAGCAGTTGTAATACTTTCTATGAAAGAATATAATTCTCTTAATGAAACTGGTCATCTACTTTCAAGTATTGCAAACAGGCAAAGACTCCATGAATCAATTGATCAGTTGAATAGTGGAAAAACTCGAAAATTCAAATTATAGATAACAGCTATGAATTTTGAATTTACAGAGAATGGATGGGAAGATTTTCAATATTGGATTGAGACTGACAGCAGTATTGTTGAAAAAATAAAAGACCTTCTAAATGAAATCAGGAAAACACCTTTTCAAGGAACTGGAAAGCCAGAACCGTTGAGATATGACTTAAAAGGATATTGGTCAAGAAGAATTACAGGGGAGCATAGACTTGTCTATAAAGTTGAAGGCAAAAAAAGTGTAGACCAAAAATGTTACATTTTACAATGTAGATTTCATTATGAATAATGCCAGCGCCTACTATCTCTTTCCACAATGTTTTACATTCTACTTTACTTCAGTCCTTTTAATTTATTGTAAAAGCCAACATCTATT
>CAXTPJ010000775.1:0-2092 GCA_964245855.1 uncultured Ferruginibacter sp.
TTCCATTTTTTCAGAAATATCAAAAGGGTTATTTGATCCTGAACCTGGGGACAATAACATTGAGTTTACGGCAAAGGCCGCATACAATTTTTTAAACGATGACGGAAGACAAGGAAGAAACCTTAAACGTGAAATCTTTACCTCGGAAGGCGGTTTTAACTGGATTGTAAGAGACCGTTCAACTGATAAATCTTTTTTCGAAGCAAAATTCAGTAGCACTTATTATCACAATTTCGCAAGTTTATATGTTAATGAAAAAAGGGATAGCCTTACACTTAATGGCACACTCCGTTTCAGGCTGATGGATGATATATGGATACCGCTTGAAGTAAAATACGACCCAGAAAGCGGGCATATATTTGGTTTTTTAAACATTAAAGCAAATTTTAGCAGCCTAGGTAAACTGTTGAAGCAGCCGGCTAAAAATTGATCAGCAGTACGTTTTCTCCCTTACCGGCCCTTCTTTTTTACTATCATTCAAATACCAAATTTTCTATGAACCTCAGCTCAATTCCTTTTTTCAATACTGCCATGGCTGTTATTATCACCTGGGCACTATTTGCAATTTTGTGCAGCCTTGTGCATGAAGCAATAGTACAGTTACTGGCAGAAAGGGGCCGCTTTATGAAAATGTATCTTTTAAAACAGTTGAAAGATTTACCGAATGGCTTTAACTGGGCGTCCCTGGTATATATGAATGGCGCTATCAGCCTGCTAACCCGTGACCCCGCCAAACCAACAAATGACATAACGCCAAAAAGATTTGCTGAAAGCCTCATACAAGCAGCAGGGGAAATTCATGCTGTAAAAATTCAGGGTGGCCAATCCCAGAACCCGGTTTATTCCAATGCACTGCTTAATAATTTAAAAACTGCATTAGCGGTGCTAAAGCCAAGTGATGTTACCCTCATGTTAAGCAACTGCCTTTCATCGGCAGAAGCTTTTGCCGGCACTGCAAATGGCAAACCTGATGAAGCAGCAGTGTATTTAAACCTTGTACAAAATATAGAAAACTGGTTTACGGATTTTACTGCACGGATGACGCTGTGGTACAAGAAAAAAACAAGGATGCGCTTATTTATTTTAGGCTTGCTTGTTGGTTTTATCATTAACCTCGACAGTATAAAAGTGTTTTCATTTTATAGGGATAATCCTCTTGCCGCTGCTACGGTGATAGATTATTATCAAAAAAATAAAGCTTCGCTTGAAGCATTGGCAACAAAGGTAGATACGATGAAAGTGATTGTTATTTCTGATAAAGGCGGTGATACTGCCGCCGCATCCATTAAAAAATACCTGGACAGCATAAAGCTTACCCGTCCGGCAAATGATTTTTTAAAAGAGATGGATTCATTGACTTCCAAAACAAGTTTACCCGTAGGTACAGATCATTCCATTGGCGATGAAATTAAAGCAGAAAATATTAATGGCTGGAATTATTTTCCTTTCTGGTTATGGAAAATATTGGGCATATTAATTACCGGCTTTGCTGCCAGTTTTGGCGCACCTTTTTGGTTTGATGTACTGAGAAAAATTTATTCCAGGTCGTAAAGAAAAATCTATGCAATATTATAACGCACATACACACCTTTTTACAATGCGTAATGCACCACGCAATTTTTTAAGCCTTTATATGCCAAAGTTTGCAGCAGGTATTGTAGATAGTGTTACCAATACAACTATTGGTTCCTGGGCAGTCAGGGGAATACTTAAAATACTTCCCGGCAACTGGGGCGACCGGTATGCCAGCTTTTTAAAAATCGGCAAGAGCAATGGCCAAATGGATGTATTTAAAAAGTTACTGTCGCAATATGATGACCCTTCTATGAAATTTGTTGCACTCACCCAGTACATGGAAAAATGCGGGGTAGAAGAATCTGAATCAGGCTTTGAAGGGCAGATTGAAGAAATATTGAAAGTAAAACAACAATACCCTGATAACCTGCTCATCTTTTTGGGTATTGATCCCCGTTGGAAATCAACCGGTAAAGAACTCAAAGAAGCAGTAGAAGCATATTTTAATACTCCACTCAAAATAAATGAGCAGCGCTCTGTAAACCCGTTTGTTGGACTGAAACTTTATCCCAGTTGC
>CAXTPJ010000776.1:0-2071 GCA_964245855.1 uncultured Ferruginibacter sp.
ATGCATTCCGGTTGCTGTGTACCCCTTCTGCAAACTCTTCCACAATCTTCCTGTTAAAGGCCGGAAGATCTTTGGGGCTGCGGCTTGTGACCAAACCATCATCCGTAACCACTTCTTCATCTACCCAGATGGCACCGGCATTGATGAGATCAGTTTTAATGGATGGATAAGATGTGAGTTTATGATTATGCAGCATACCAGTTTCAATCAACAATTGCGGCCCATGACAAATGGCTGCAATTGGTTTTCCTGATTCAAAAAATGCTGCTGCAAAATTGATGTATTCATTGTGCTGGCGCATTTCATCGGGATTGAAAACACCGCCGGGAATTACGAGGGCATCATATTTTTCCGGATCAGCATCTACCAGGTTTACATCTGTATCAAGATAAATTGACCAGTGATCATGGTTCCATCCTTTTACTTTTTCCTGCAGAGAAATGATGTGTACTGTAGCGCCTGCTGCTTCCAATGCTTCTTTCGGACTGGTCAGTTCAACTTCTTCAAAACCATGATCGGTGAGTATGGCGATTGTTTTGTTGGATAATAATGACATGCTAAAGGTTATTTGGTGTGAGGATGCAATAAAAAATTCAACAATCATACCATCGAATTTGCAAATACCTTTCATACACAACACGCTGTCAACAAGTTTTTTATTGAATCATTCTGTTGCCGGATTAAAAATGTGTACCTCAAATTTGTAATGCTGTAATGCAACACCAGCAATGATTCGGTAAATTTTTTGTATTGGAATAATTGAATAAAAATGAAATGTTATTATAGTATTTTAGGGACAAGGCAAAAAGTCTGGCTGAGTATATTCTTCCTCATCAAAATGTATGATGGAGAAATTTTTACCACGGAATATTGTATTCTTGCTTCATTGGTTTCATAGAAAACCGTGATAATTGTTTAGCAGGTTTGGACGTTCAGCAGTTGTTTATTATTCTTTCAATTGATGAATCTGTTATGGCATATCCTTTGCAAAATGCATCGTGCAGAAAATTATTTCCGTAACCAAAAAAACATCATGCGAACCATAAGAGCATTGCTTTACCTGAGCATTATCATATTCTTTGCTCAGTGTAACAATCAACCCGAATCTCCTAAAAAAGATGTAACAAAGACAGTTACCAAGCCTGTAAAAAAAAGGACAGGACCTGCAACCATTGGTTACCATTTCGAGCAATACAAAGCATGGAAAAAGACAAACCCCGACGGTAAAATTCAATCCATTGTTTTTGCTGTAAACCGTACCGATAGTAACCGCATCAAAAGGATGGATTCTGTCATTGTGCCCAATGATGTAACAGGTGATATAGAATTTTACCTGCCATTTCCTGTAAGTGTACCTTATTTGAAAGATGTAAACAAACTCATTATCTTCTCTTATCCTGCTCAGGCATTTGCTGCGTATGAAAATGGCGAACTGGCTTATACAGGCCCCTCCAGTATGGGTAGCAAACTGCACCCCACGCCGGCCAATTTGTATTATGGTAACTGGAAAGCAGAAAAGACCACCAGTACATTTAACGACGAATGGGACCTTAAATGGAACTTTAATATAGAAAATAAAGAAGGTATTGGTTTTCATGAATATGAAATGCCGGGTTACCCTGCTTCGCATTCGTGTTTGCGAATGCAGGAAAAAGATGCCAAATTTATGTACACCTGGGCAGAGCAATGGATGCTTGATCCAAAAGATGAGAACAAGGTGTTGGCAAAGGGTACCCCTGTAATAGTGTATGGTACTTATAATTATGACGGGCCAAAACCCTGGCTGCAATTGGTAAATGATCCCAAAGTGTTGAATATTTCTGCGGCAGCAATTGAGCAGCAGGTAAAACCATACCTGCAGGATATTTTAACGCAGCAACAAAACAGGGTTATGGTAGCTGAAAAATGATAAGGAATGAGGTTTAGGATTTAGTTAGTTTAGTGGTTTAGTTTTTGTCCATTTAATAAGTAAATTTTTAAAGGAAGATTTTAATCTTCCTTTTTTGTTGCTTTATTAATTCCCAGTATGTATTTTTATTGATAATTCTTTTTTCAATTAAAACAATACCGG
>CAXTPJ010000777.1:0-2067 GCA_964245855.1 uncultured Ferruginibacter sp.
AAAAACTATTTACATTCATATTGAAGGCAGCAGTACGGGAAAAAACCTGTGCATCGCCAGTCCATCCCAAACGTTCATCCCGTTGCGGACAATCGGTCGGCACATCGAGAAAATTTCCCTTTTGTCCCCACTGGATATTGCGCTGTAATTGATTGATCAATGCATTGGAAGAAGTAAATGTACCGGTTGGTTGCATGGCAGAATACAAGGCGACAGCAGTAAAATTTTCCGGTTTAATTTCGCCGGGATAACCTGATATTTTTACATAGCGGAAGCCCTGCCAGGTGAAATGCGGTTCAAAATTTTCTTCTTCACCACCTTTTAAAATGTAGGTATTCTCTGCTTTGGCGGAACGGAGATTTTCGATGTAAAAATTACCCTGTTTATCCAACACTTCAGCATGAGATAAAACGATTTTGTCACCGGCTTTTCCACTTGCTTTCATCATCACCCAACCAACGAGGTTTTGTCCAAAGTCGATTACTTTCTCCCCATTTGGTGTAGTGAATATTTTTATCGCTTTAAAGGTTTTATGTTTTTTTACCGGTTCATTTTCTGTTGCTACCAAAATTGATCTGGAAAAATCTACAGGCCTTGCTGCAGGCCAGTCAGCATCATTGTAGCCAGGCAATGACCAGCCATTCTTTTCCTTTGTAGCATCAATAGTTTCACCATTGTAAATTTCTGAATACACAATGGAACCGGTAGATGATTTCCAGCTCTCATCTGAAACAATCAGTTCTGTAGTTCCATCAGTATAAGTTATGACCAATTGAAATAACAGGGCGATATCTTTTCCATACACATTAGCGTGATTGGTAAAGCCAATAGTTCCCCTGTACCAACCACTGCCCAACGTTACACCCACTGCGTTGCCTCCAGTTTTTACAAGGTTGGTTACATCATAGGTTTGGTACTGCAACCTTTTTTGGTAGGCAGTCCAACCCGGTGTCAGGTATGCATCCCCTACCCTTTGCCCGTTGATCATTGCTTCATATAAACCATGCGCCGTAATGTAAGCGGTAGCGGCAACAATACTTTTTGCTGCTTTAAAATCTTTCCGGAACAAGGGACTTGCCCTCAACGGATCTTCTTCAAAACCCGGTGTGATCCATTTTGCTTTCCAGTCTGATTGATCCAGTAACCCCAATTGAAAAGTTGCCGGCTTGCTCCATGCAGAGGCTTTTCCACCATTGTCCCAAACCCTTACCTGCCAGGAATATTTACTACCAGCTTGCAAAGCTTTACCGGCATAGCTTACCTGCACAGATTGATCTGAATTGTTTTTATCAGAACCCCAAACAATTTCTTTTCCCTGTACTACTTTAATTTCATAAGCTGTTTGTTTCACATTTCTTTTTGGTGAGTTTAGCTGCCAGCTAAACCTTGGCTGCAGATTAGCAACACCAATTGGATCTGATAAATTGTCACACAATAAGTTGGATACAGTTACTTGTGAAAACAAGACAATTGCAACGAATTGCAATAATGATAACAGCAGGAGTTTTTTCATAATTAGCAATTATTGTTGAACTGGTTTTTGTTGGGTTGAATAGGAATACAGGTTGATAATATTATCCGGGATGTATTTATTGTTCCAGTGAGCATGAATACTCAGTGCAGCACCCAATGCAGAAGCCTGTGGTACTGTAGCGGCAAATACCTCAATACCAGGAAAGCCATCAGCCAGCAACTGCATATAAATTGGATTGCTGCTAAAGCCTCCATCTACAAAAATGCGTTTAACGGAAGTTCCATTTAAAACAATATTGGTACTGATCAATTGTTGTTTCATGATATCAGCAATCAATTGATGATACGCTGTTTCATAATCTGCAAACGAATGTAAATCTCTTTTTGAAAATAGGGATTGTACCGTAATACCATCACTAACGTCAACTAGTAAGTTATTTTCAAGTGTTTTTAATAAATCATTATTGAAAGAAATTGTTTTATAATGATCTTCTGATTGATTAAAATGGATTGCCAATCGTTTTACCTGTTGCTCATGTTCATAACCGGCAAATAACCTGGAAGCTTTTACAGGAGCAGCTTTATATGAAAGAT
>CAXTPJ010000778.1:0-2066 GCA_964245855.1 uncultured Ferruginibacter sp.
AAGAAGAAACCCTCACTGATGGCTCAGGAGGGTTTTCTTTTTTGAATTCAGTGTAATCAATGGCTTCTTTCAATAAGGAACAGCGCCAGTTCTTTCAACGGTTCTTTTCGTTTTTCAGTTACTGCTATGTCCTGTAAATGCTGCAAAGCAGTTTGTAAATATTTTTCTTTTAATTGATTTGCCCAGTCATCAATTTTGCAATCTTTAAATAACTGCAATACCTTTTTAACTTTGTCAGCAGGGTTGTCGATCATTAATTGCTGCAATGTTTTTTTTGATGCTTCATCGGCCACTTCCAATGCATGGATCATGAGGAAGGTTTTTTTATTGGCAATGATATCGCCACCAACCTGTTTGCCAAATTTATCGGGGTCGCCAAAGGCATCTAAATAATCATCCTGCACCTGGAAGGCAATGCCCAGGTTCTTCCCAAACTCATAAATATGCTGCTGGTTACGTTCGCCGGTACCGCCCAGGATAGCGCCCAATTGAAGGCTGGCAGCTAACAAAACAGAAGTCTTCAGCGTAATCATGTGCAGGTAATCTTCCAGACTCACGGTATCCATTTTTTCAAAATCCATGTCGAGCTGCTGCCCTTCGCAAACTGCCTTTGCGGTGTTATTGAACAGGTGCAATACTTTCTGCAGGTGCACCAGTTTCATTTTATTCAGGTATTCATAAGCTTTTGCAAACATTACGTCACCGGCAAGCAGGGCGGTGCTTTCGCCATACTTGGCATGTACGGTGGGCATTCCCCGGCGCACCGGCGCTTTGTCCATGATATCATCATGTATCAAACTGAAATTATGGAAGAGTTCTATTCCTGCTGCTGCATGGTAGGCATCTTCATCAATATCACCGAACAGTTCGTTGCCCATTAATACACAAACCGGCCGCACCCTTTTGCCACCCAATTGTAAAATGTACTGGGCAGGATCATATAACGTTGCCGTATGTTCCGGGAAATGCCGGGTATTGAATCGTTCTTCAAATATTTTGGAGAGTGCTATGAATGAATGCATTGATTGTACTGTTCAATTAGGTAATTTTCACGCAAAGAAAAACAAGAAGCGAAGGGGCAAAACCGCTTAATAATACTTCTTTGCATCTTTTTTACTTGGCGTCTTTGCGTAAAAAAAGGTGTTAAAAAGATGGTTCACCACTGTTTCATTTCTTCTTCCAATTCTTCAACGTTAATTATTTCGCCATTTTTTGCCCGTTGTAAAGCTGCTGCTATTTCTTTAGCGTACTCTTCAACCGTTCGAGGTTGTTGTGGGAATTGACTAAAATTTTCATTCATTTCTTCCTGGATAAAATTGCTGGCCATTTTAACTTACTTCTTCTTTTTAACTTTTTTCTCAACCGCAGGCTTCGCTGTTTTCACCGGCTTCTTCTCTTCTCCACTTTCCTTCACCCAATGATAATCCAACTGGCGTTTGTCTAAATTGGCAGCAGCTACTTTTATTTTTACAGTATCGCCCATGCGGAATTTCTGGCCGCTGCGATGACCGACCAACGCATAGTCTGCTTCATCCAGTTTAAATTCATCGTAGTCAGATAAATCCCTGACAGCAACCAGCCCTTCGCATTTGTGCAGTACCGTTTCAACAAAAAAGCCAAAGCTGGCCACGCCGCTGATGATACCGTCAAATTCTTCGCCCAGGTAGTTTTGCATAAATTCCACCTGTTTGTATTTGTTACCGGCACGTTCGCTTTCCATAGCCTTACGCTCCTTTTCACTGCAATGCTTGCACTTGTCTTCCATCTTTTTATCAATGATGATATTCTTATCCAGGCATTGCTGCAAAATGCGGTGTACCATCACATCGGGGTAACGGCGGATGGGGGAAGTAAAATGACAATAATGTTCAAAGCCTAAGCCGTAGTGGCCGATATTTTTAGAGGTATAGATTGCTTTTGCCATGGTGCGGATGCCCAGTTGCTCCAGCACATGCTGCTCCGGTTTGCCGGCCACATCCTTCAACAACTGGTTGAATGATGTGGCAACTTCTTCCTCACTATTAGTATTGAAAGTGTAACCAAACTTCTTGAAAAAAAAAAAAAAA
>CAXTPJ010000779.1:0-2038 GCA_964245855.1 uncultured Ferruginibacter sp.
AAAGTAATTGAAATGCCGGTACCCCAGCCAAAACCAGATGAGATATTGATTAAAGTTGCCGCCTTCGGATTAAATTTTGCTGATGTGATGGCACGCCGTGGTATGTACAAGGAAGCGCCACCATTGCCTGCTGTGCTTGGCTATGATGTTGCCGGAACAGTGGAGGCCGTTGGCAATAATGTAACGACTTTAAAAATCGGCGACCGGGTTACTGCCATGACTAGGTTTGGCGGCTATGCAGAGTATGCTGTTACTAATGTCAATGCTGCATCTGTAATACCATCGAATATCGACTTTGCCACGGCTACTGCTTTAACCACTCAATACTGTACCGCTTATTACGCTGCCGCAGAAATGATGAACCTGCACAAAGGAGATAAAGTATTGATACATGCAGGCGCCGGTGGTGTTGGGACCGCATTGATACAATACGCCAAACACAAGCAATGTGAAATCTTCTCCACTGCGGGTAGTAAAATAAAACTCGACTATTTATCTTCTTTAGGTGTGCAGTACCCTATCAATTATACCGAACAGGATTTTGAAGCGGAGATAAAAAGATTAACGGATGGAACAGGAGTAGATGCAATTTTTGATGCAGTGGGCGGCAGCTCTGTAAAAAAAGGTTTCCGGTCGTTGGCATCGGGCGGCAGGCTGGTTTGTTACGGTGCTTCGCAAATGAGCAATCAAAATATTATTGACAAGATCGGTTCTGCTCTGGGCTTTGGTTTTTATCATCCGCTGATGTTTATGATGCCGTCTAAAACCGTCATTGGAATAAATATGCTCCGCATTGCAGATGATAAACCGTTGATCATCCAGCGTTGTCTTGAAGCGGTAGTTAAGCTTACAAACGAAGGCGTGTTTAAACCAACCATCAGCAAAGTTTTTTCAGCCAATGATATTGCTGCCGCACATGACCATTTAGAGAAAAGGCAAAGTATTGGAAAGGTTGCGGTGGAATGGAAATAATAGCATCATTTTCATGTAAAGAAGCAAAGGCGCAAAGGTATTAAGGGCGATGTATTGAAAATAAAAACAGGTTGCTTTTTTAAAGGCAACCTGTTTTTTATTGAAGGGTTTTATTAGTTATTTCAACAAAGACTGCAATACCGCAGGATTAACTTTTACCGGGTATTTTTTAGCCAGGTCTTTTATCCATGTTTCTTCCAGTTGCTTTTGGTATTCGTTTACCACCAGCATCCTGGCTTCTTCAAAACTTTTTTGAGAACCTGCAGGATACACCTTAACTACTTGCACAAAGCTGGCACTATTATCAGCGTTGTTTTTCACAATATCAAGGATTGCACCCTCTGCCAATTTTGTTCCTTCTTTGATAGGCAATTGTGCAACTTCATACCTCGCAGAATCGCCCTGTATCTGGCTTTCACTTTCTTCTACAATCTGTTGCCATGTTTTTCCTTTTTTCATGTTCTCCGATGCATAGTCTGCGTAAGCATAGCTTTTAGCATTGATCAGAATCACCTCTGCACTTTCTTTCCATAAAAAATGGCTTTTGTTGGCTTCATAATAAGCTTTAACGGCAGCAGGTTCGTTGATGGTTTTATTCCATACTTTCTTGCCCATTACTTCGTAAAACAAATTACCTTCCTTAAATTCCTGCAACTGGTATTTAAAATCAGGATTGTATTCTTCCAGGTGTTTGCGGTAATATGCATTCGCTGTTTCAGCAATGAATTTATCCAGCAGTTCTGCATTGCTCTGCCCTTTGTACAACTTTTTATTCAGCTTGATCGACTTTGCATAACTGAACCATTCTGTTACTTTTACCGGCGTGCCTGCAATGGTAAAAATGGTATTTTTGGCAATCGGGCATTTGCTGTTGTCTTTTGCGTAAGCTGCACTATCAGCATACATGTACAACATCTCCTCCCTGATTTCGGTGTTCCTTTTCAACTGTATCTTTTCCAGTATTTCTCCAGGACTCATCATGAAATCATTCTCCAGCCGCCTGCGGAAATTCATCATGTCGTACTTCAACTGGTCTGTAGTATCCAGCCGCAAATCTTTTGCTGCG
>CAXTPJ010000780.1:0-2032 GCA_964245855.1 uncultured Ferruginibacter sp.
CACCGGTATGTGGCGTAAGGATGGCAAACGTTTTCCATTCTTTAAAATCGTGCAGCAATGGCGATAAAAGCTGCAGTGCCGAAGCATCTATCACTAAATTGTTTTGCCAGTTAGCAAGGATATGTTTGAGTAAAGCGCTGTTGGTTTCATTCTGTTCTAAACCCGGGCCGATGCCAATGGCGGCTTTCTTTTTTGTGATGACATCAAAATTGTTTTCTGATGAAGTGAGTGCTTCGGGAATAGCGATTTGTATGGGTGTAATATCATCTGTTGTATGAACCGTTACCAATCCTGCACCACTTCTTAAACAGGCTTTGGCACAGAGGATAGCAGCGCCAATCATGTGTTTGCTGCCGGCATATAGTAATGCGTGGCCATAAGAATATTTATGGGTGAACTTTTTCCTGGGTTTATAAATTGATTGAATGAGTTGTTGATCGATGGTTGCGAAAGGTGTCGCTGTATCTTTGTAAAAGCCTGGGTGAAGGCCAATTGCAAGCAGGTGTATGTTACCAAGATAAGCCTCGTTTTCACCAAACATGAAGGCCAGTTTACTGGTTTGAAAACTAATTGTGTGGGTGGCTTTTAAGATGGTATTGCCGGTTGAAGTTTGGTCTGCATACAAACCGCTGGGTAAATCAATGCTGATGGTTTCTGTTTCAACCTGGTTAATTTTTTCAACAAGTTTTTCGGCTAAGCCCGTTAATGGTTTATTTAGACCTGTGCCGAATAAGGCATCGATGATCATGTCGCCTGTGGCTATTTGTGGAACATCACTTTCCTGTTGAATGATACTAACAGGAACGGATAATGCTTTTAATCTTGCTAGATTAATATCATTGTCTGCTGATCTTTTTTCGCCTGGTAATGTGTAAGCGAACACATTTTTCTTTATTTCGTTCAACAATCTTGCAATGGCCAATCCATCGCCGCCATTGTTTCCGTTGCCGCAAAAAATATGAAACGTTTTTTGTTCAGGGTAATGGTGCATGATCCAGTTGAAACAGGCTGTGGCAGCTTGTTCCATCAGGTCGATAGAGCCGATTGGTATATGTTTGATGGTATATTGATCCCATTCTTTTATTTGTGCCTCAGCAAATATTTTCATGTATTAAAAGTACAATTTGCTGGCGGCTAATCAATGCGATTAAAAGAATATTGATTTTATATTTGTGGATGACTTTACAATAATGAAAGCTTATGAAACTGGTAGTTTAAGTTGCCATGAAAATCTGAAGATGAACGGAGCGTCGCCAATGCTGCTGCTGTGAAATACAAGTGCTGGTAAACAAATTTTTCTTTCTACCAGCTACATATAATAAAGCCTTTGAGTTTATGGCTCAAAGGCTTTGTTATATTAAAATTGAATTTCTAAAAAGTAAACCTTGCAGAAATACCCACGCCGGATGCTTCAAAACGAACGCCGCCGATGAGGTTAATCTCCGGTTTCCAGTCGAGCGATATATTGAGCGGAATTTCTTCAAATTTGTAATCTGCGCCGGTGATCACGGTGCCGCCTGAATAAAAACTTTTGCTGCGGATAGCCATGTACGCACCTGCGCCGGCAAACCATTGCAGGTTTTTTACCGCCTCAATAGGGAAGTATAATTCGTATAAACCTCCAACGCTAAAGCCATCGTTTACGCCAATCAAACCTTCAATGGCAGTTTTTTCATTTAAGAAATGTTTGGCGGTAACCCCCATGGTAACATAGGCTGAATTGGGTGTAAGGCGTACACCTATTGCATTGTTATATACCTGTGCTTTGGTTGAACAGGCGATTGCAATTGTGATAAAAAATAATAATGCGATCTTCTTCATGTGTGACTTGTTTGAAATGGGTTGTAAATAATTGCGTCAAAATTAAGCAGGGATAAATTTGAGCGTTTATCTTTTGCGTTAAAGTAAAATAAAAAATTGTACCGGTGATTATTCGAATAGCTCCAGTTTGTTTTTGGGCCTTCTTGCGTCGAGCCATTTGAATTTGGCCAGGTATTTTTGATCTTCAGGAATTTGTCTTATTGGGAATAAA
>CAXTPJ010000781.1:0-2027 GCA_964245855.1 uncultured Ferruginibacter sp.
CGGAAAAACTCACTTTTAACATGGAAAACACAGGATTGGTTAGTTTGGTTTGGGGAGACAGCAAAGCCTCTTTCACCATTCAGTAGTTCACAAATATATTGGGTGTACCTGACAAGCTGCAAAGAACCATCTTTGCAGCTTATTTTTTAGCCTACATTTGCGCAATCAGGGGAGAATTTTCAATGCAGGATGCTATTCAGCAATTTTTATGGCAAAGCCGTTTGAAAGGAGGTATCCAGGCATTACAGATTGAAGATGTGTGGGAAAAAATAATGGGGAAAACCGTAGCCAAGTACACCGACAAAATTCAGATCATCAATCAAACCTTGTTCATCAATACACAAATTGGCCCTTTAAAAAATGAACTGTTGTATCAAAAAGACAAGATCATTGAAAGGGTGAATGAAGCATTGGGAGATAAGGTGGTGAAGGAAGTGGTGATCAAATAATTACACCCTTATTCTTGGATCCACAACTCCATACAGCATATCCGACAGCAGGTTGATAAAAATGAAGATGCAGGCGCTGATGAGTACCGACCCCATCACCACAGGATAGTCTAACTTTTCCAATGCATCCACTGTGATCTTTCCTATCCCCTTCCAGCCAAAAATATATTCTACAAAAAAAGCGCCTGCCAGCAATTCAGCAAACCAGCCTGTAATGGCCGTTATCACCGGGTTTAATGCATTGCGTAAAGCATGTTTTAAAATGATCGTATGCTTTCCCAACCCTTTTGCATAAGCCGTTCTGATGTAATCCTGGTTCAACACATCCAGCATTGCACTTCTTGTTAATTGAGTAATAATGGCTAAAGGCCGAATGCCCAAAGTAAGCGCAGGGAGAATTAAATTTTTCAATGTGAGATAGCGCTCGCCTGTCACTTCATCCATATCGAACCAACTGCCTGTTAATTGCAAACCCGTGTAGTCGTGCAGTACCACGCCAAAGAAATAAGCTATGATGATGGCCATAAAAAAAGAAGGCGCTGAAATTCCGGCAATGCTTGCAAAAACCGCCGATCCATCCAGCCAGGTGCCTTTGCTTACAGCCGCAATTATGCCTAATAAAATACCAATGAACGTTGCAAAGATCATGGCTGCAACGGCCAGTAATAAGGTGCCGGGCAGGGCTTCTATCAATACAGTGCCCACGCTTTTTTTTGTCTGGTAACTTTTCCGGAGATAAGGAATTTTAAGTCCTACTTTGGTTTCACCACCAACAAAAATCCCTTTCAATTCTTTCTTATCAATATCGGCTTTGCTATGAATTGCTATGGGAGAAACATCGTTGAGGTAAAGTATGAACTGCTTCCATTTGGGCTGATCGAGGTATAAATCTTTGCGGATATTATCCAGCGTTTTTTTATCACCGGTTTGTCCAACGATCAGTTTTGCCGGATCGCCAAAGCCCTGGAACATGATAAACACCAGCACTACCACGCCCAGCAGTACCAGTGCAGCATACGCAACTTTTTTGATGGCTGTTTTTAACATGGGCGTGCAATATCATTCAGCAAAAACTATTTTAAAATATCCTTCATATCTGCCCAGCTATATTTTTCCTGCACCACAGGGCCTTTCATTAAAAACAAGGTAGGTGTTGCCCTGGCTGCAGTTTTTATAGCTGTGGCATCGCAGGTGTAAACGGGCAAATTATAACTGTTGGTTGTATTAAAAAACTGGTTTACATTTTTAGGATCTGATGTCACAATGTACAATGGTATATTTTGCTGTTTTGCTTTTCTAGCAACATCGCTGAAAACACTCAGCCATTTATCTACCCCGTTATCCAGTTCTTTTAAAAAGAAAAGATAAGCTGCAGGCTTGTTTAAAATAACCTCTGTAGAATCACCACCGGTAGAATCAGACAAAGAAAAGTCGTTTATTTTAGGGATGTTGTTCTTTCCCTTTTCAACCAATGTTTGTTTGCGGTCTACAAATTTCCAGGTACTGTCCGGAAAATCTTTGGTGAATTCTTTTTTAGTGCCGTCCTTTTCATACACAAAACTGTAACTGTATTTATCA
>CAXTPJ010000782.1:0-2026 GCA_964245855.1 uncultured Ferruginibacter sp.
AAAGCAAAAGCTGCAATGGGTAAAAAGAAAGCTTTGAAGACGAGTAACTTTCGGATGCTGTCAACACCCAGATAAATGATGAACATATTGAGCGCCCAGAAAACCAAAAAGCAGATCATCGGCAATGCCTGCGGAAACAAACTGCTACCATCTATTTCTGCCAATGATGGAATCCATGCCCGGAAAATATTATACAGCGAAGCACCACCGATCCATGTTTGTATCCCAAACCAGCCACAGGCAACAATGGCCCGCAACATCGCCGGAATATTAGCTCCTTTGGTTCCAAAACTTGCCCTTACAAAAACAGGAAAGGGAATACCATATTTTGCCCCGGCATGCCCGTTCAATATCATTGGAATCAATACAATGCAGTTGCCTAAAAAGATAGTAAGTATTGCCTGCCACCAGTTCATTCCGCCGCCGATGAGTGAGCTTGCCAGCATATAAGTTGGAATACACAAGCTCATGCTGATCCACAGCGCTGCATAGTTCCAGGTTCCCCAGGTTCTTTTGTCTGCAGCAACAGGCGCTAAGTCTTCATTGGTCAATGAAGCAGCAGGTGTGGTTGTAGTAATACTCATAAGCAAATTGAATACTGAATATACAGAAAAGAAAAAGAGAAAAATCAAATGCAACACCTGACCTTTCTCTTTTTAAAAAAGTTTACTGAATAGCTGCATCCGCAATACTGATCGCTTCGCTGATAATAGCCAAACCTTCGTCAATCTGTTCTTTGGTAACGATCAATGGTGGTGCACAAAAAATATAATTCCATCTTACAAATGTGTACATGCCCAACTCTTTGATCTTCGCAGCCACTTTATTCATCACAACCATTTCATCCGGTTTGGCGTTGAACGGAGCCATTGGTTCTTTGGTAGCCCTATCCTTCACCAGTTCAATGCAACCCAGCAAACCGGTATTCCTGAAATCACCGATGCTCGGATGTTTGGCTTTTAATTTTTCAACCTGCTGCTCCATGTATTTTCCCATCGCCCTTGCATTCTCAATCAATTCATCTTCTTCATATACTTTCAGGGTTTCCAGCGCTGCTGCACAACAAACGGCATGGGCAGAATAAGTTAAGCCTAATGGCAACACGGCTTCATCATATTTGGCAGCGATTTTATCACTTACCTGCAGGCAACCAAAGGGCAAATAACCACAGGTTAAGCCTTTGGCCATAGCGATCATGTCCGGAACAATATCATGGTTCTGGAAACCAAACCACTGGCCAGTCCTGCCAAAGCCACTCATTACTTCATCCATGATCATCAGGATGCCATGCTTGTTGGTAATTTCCCGTACTGCTTTTAAATAACCTTTTGGATATTGCAGACAACCCGATGTGCCTGACTCGCCTTCCAGCAAAATAGCGGCAATATTACCCGGACCTTCATAAGCGATTACCCGTTCCAGTGAGGCAACAGCTTCTTTCAATAAATTTGCTTCGCCATATTCCCAGCGATATAAATTTGGCAGGTCAAAATGTACAAAGTTGGGCGCCTGCTGTGCATCCACCGGCAATTTACGGGGATCGCCACCGGCAGAAATTACGCCCATGGTAGCGCCATGATAAGATTGATAACGGGTTAAAACCTTATGCCTTCCGGTGTACAACCTTGCCAGTTTAATACCATTTTCAATAGATGTAGCACCGCACAAAGTGAAGAAAGATTTATTCAAATCACCCGGACAAATCTCCGCCAGTTTCTTTCCCAAATCAGCCCGTACTTTGGTTACGCAACTTGGTGTTACATACGCTACTTCCTGCATTTGTTTTACCACTGCTTCGGTAATGCGCTGGTTACCATGACCGATGTTCATGTTGATCAATCCACTCGAAAAATCAATGATGCGGTTGTCATCGTAATCATATAAATAAACACCCTCCGCTCTTTTCACAGCAATGGGGTTGGTACCCTTTTGTTTGCTCCAGCTAAACAGGGTGTAGTCCTGCGCATCCTGGATAATTTCTGTTGCTTCAGATAATGTTTGTGTTTGTGACATTATGTTGTATATT
>CAXTPJ010000783.1:0-2017 GCA_964245855.1 uncultured Ferruginibacter sp.
GATGCCACAATAACCATTTCGAAAATTGTGCAACGAAATGGTATCGACCGGGAAATCAGTTTTAATGTGATATTTTACGCCGATATAGTTGCTGAGTTTATTGTTTTTCTTGCTGATAAAATCACGCTTCCATTTAATATCCAGGTTACTGCGTTTACCAAAACTGCCGCAACAAACTTTACTGGTAAAACTACCGCATCGAGTTTGCAACTGGAAAATAGCATCATCAAAAATAACTTCTTCGACCTTGCATTTTTCAAACAAAGCAACGCCATTTTTGAGAGCTATATTTTTCAACTCATTGTCGAGCAAATAACGGCTGATACCAAATCCGCCAAGCGGCAAATTCGCTTTGAGCTGATTGCCATTTGGTGAACTCACCGTCAATTTTTTGATCAAGGGCAAATTCATAGCAGACAAGTTCAGTCCAAGCGATTCAATAAAATCCCAACTTTCCATGCTGATGTATTCGCCGCACACTTTATGAAAAGGATAGGTTTCTTTTTCAAATAATGCAACTGTGTAGCCCAATTTGCTTAACTGTATAGATAAGCCAAGACCGGCCAATCCGCCACCAATAATGGTTACATCATATTGTTGTACATCAGTCATGCAGGTAAACAATTAAATGCCTGAAAGCCCAGCGCCATTGCAATATAAAATGTTGGATGCAGGCTTTTTCAAAAATTGCCTTCCATTCTACTTGTTTAAATCCCCTTGCAACAGAAAGTGGTGCATCGTTTTTCACCAAATACGATTTGGAAAAAATGCTGGTGAGCAAACGGATGGATTGGTACGCCAGCCAATGGCGGTGAAGGTCATTGATAAAAAAGCCCTTAGAAGAATGCCGCTTCATCCATTGCATCATAATAATTAGATCCGGTTCTTCAAAGTGATGACAAAACAATGAGGAAAAAATAATGTCGGGCTTGGATGCTGTAAGATCCGCTTTTAAATAATCATTGGTAATCCATTGTGCATTTAACGATGCACATTGCTGTTGCGCAAATTGAATGCAGGCAGGTTTGATATCGATGCCAATAAAATTCACTTGAATGTTTTTTTTACGACACCATTTATCTATCGCCAGCAAATTATCTCCACCACCGCAACCAATTTCACAAATGGTGATTGTATTTTTTAAAGCATGTTGCCGGATAATTTTTTTAACACCGCTGATAGTAATGGCATGGCCGCCGAGATACCTGTTGATCGTATTCAGTTCCTGCATGTTTTTACGGATAGCATCGAATGGAACTGTTTCATCATCCAGCAATTCCTCGTTATCCGATCTTGACTGCAGGCTAAGCATACTCAGCAATAAAAGTTTCCATCGTTAATCCAGGGCCGAAAGCTGCACCAAAAATTGTTTGTGTGCCGGCTTTGATTTCCAGTTGCAGCTCCTGCAATATTTTTTGCAGCACAAATAAAATAGTGGGCGAACTCATGTTACCATAATCATTCAACACTTCCCAGGAATATTTAAGATCAGCATTATTCAACCGTACACTTTGCTGTATGGCTTCCAGTATTTTTTTTCCGCCCGGATGGATGCACCAATGGTTGATGTCTTTTTTCGTTATGCCGGCATTATCAACCGCTTTACAAACCAGTTTATCAAAATCTTCTTTCACCAGTTCCGGCACATAGCCGGAAAGCGTCATCAAAAAACCTTTGGAAGATAACTGCCAGCTCATATCTTTTTTTCCTTTGAAACCAATATCAGAGAAAAAGCTTTTCATGAGCAAACCTTTTAATTCAGTGCTGTTGTGCTGAATCAATGCCGCAGCACAACCATCCGCAAACAACAGCGTAGAAGTGATATTATCAACCGATTGTTCTTTTTGAAAATGAAGCGTACACAACTCGGTACAGACAATCACCACATTGGCTTTTGGATCATTATTCGCCAAAGCATCTGCTAATTTCAATGCATGAATCGCGGCATAGCAACCCATGAAATTGACAGACGTCCTGAAAATATGCGCAGGCAAATGCATGGCCTCAATAATTTCAA
>CAXTPJ010000784.1:0-2016 GCA_964245855.1 uncultured Ferruginibacter sp.
AATCATTTACGCCAACAAAGATGCTGAGTATGTCGGGCTTCATATCCAGGCAATCAGCTTGCCAGCGGTTGGCCAGGTCAACTACTTTGTTGCCGCCCCAACCCTGGTTAAATATTTGAAGATTTTTGTCCGGATGTTTTTCTAACAAGGTTGCTGCAGCAAGATAGGCGTAACCGTTACCAAGCGATGCGGCGTTGTTTGCACTGCGGTTTCCTTTATCCCGGCCGGCATCGGTAATGGAATCTCCCTGGAATAAAATCCTGCTCCCTTTTTCCAACTTGATCTTTTTTGCAGGAGAAGGAATGGTTACTGCAAGCAGGTCAACAGGATTGCTGATTGCGGCGAGGCTACCTAAACCTGCAAGCTTAAAAAAATTACGCCGGCTTTTATTGTTGAACATAGTATCGATTTTTATTTTGATTGAATTTCTTTCCAGTCATCTGTACGGAATGGCACGCCGGGAAAGCCAGCTTTGTTCTCAAAATTGGTGACCGGGTAATTGGTGAACGCATACCTTACTGCCATCGGCTTTTTTACTTTGGAAGATGATAAAACAATGCTATTATTTACAATGGATGCATCTGCGGGGTAAAAGATTTGATCCTCGCCGGCAACAAAGAAAAACCTGGGAGCCTTGCCATCACTGGTTTGCAGGCCGCTTGTTACTGTTTCGTTTTTAAAGTGTACGATAGCTTTGTTTTTTTGCACTTCCAGGAAATCATATTGCGGGCCGAGGTAGGCGATTTCAGAACGTTCATATATTCTGTTCAACGCCATTTTAGCCAGGCGGATACCGATTGGTTTTTTGTTCTTTGGATGCAGGTCTATTGAATCACCAACATCCATTGTCACCACCATACCGGTATTATTGAGCGTTGAAATATTTTCCTGTACTTCCCGGAAGTAGGCACAATCGGCCAACGCCGGATCTTTTGCATCATAGTAGTAGGGCGCTATCTGCACATAGTAAAATGGCAATTCACCCTGGCCAAAATTTTTACGCCAGCTACCGATCATGGTTTGCATTAACCGGGTATAGCTCTCCCTTTCTTTTCGGTTGCTTTCGCCCTGGTACCAGCAAATGCCTTTTACTGATAAATTAATGAATGGGTTGATCAGGGCATTGTACAATAAAAACGGTCGGGTTACTTTTTCAAAAGAGAAACCGCCATTGATTACCTCTTTCGATTTATCACTATTCAAATAAGGTTGCAGGTAAACCCTATCCAGCATGGTATCTGCAGCTAACACATCTTGCGGCACATAAGCCTGTGCAGCAGAAGCACCGATACCGGAGAAGACAAGGCCGATGGGAATATGTAATGCTTTATATAACGTCTTACCAAAATTAAAACCGACCGCACTAAATTTCAATACACTGGCAAGATGAGCCTCTTCCCATTTTCCACTTATGTTATTGATTGGCCAGGCGCTGAAATTCAAGCCCCCATTAAATAAACGGATGTTCGCATATTCATCATCGGCATTCTCCATTGCAGAATCCTTTATTTCTTTCATGCTGAACTGCATATTGCTTTGCCCACTGCAAAACCATACATCGCCGATCAGCAAGTTATTCAACACCGATCTTTCGCCATTGCTTTCTATGCTTAATTCATGTTTGGTGAAATCATTTTCTTTTGCTTTGGGCATAGATATAATCCCTACAAAACTACTATCACTTCCAGCAACAACAGTTGTTTCATTGCTTAACCAATCAGCTTTAATTTTTACAGGCTGGCCTGCAATGGCCCTACCCCAAACTTTAAAAGGTTTGTTTTGCTGCACCACCATATTGCTTTGCAAAGGATCTGAAAACTGAAGCGTTGATTTTTGTTGTGCAAATAATAATGGCGCCGTAAATAATATTAAAGCTGTAATACTATATTTCCTCATGATGATTATTTTAAAATAATTATTGCAGTTCGATTGTAATGCTATGTTCACCGGTTAATGTTGCCTTGATTGAATGATTTACTTGTACTTTTCCATCAACCATAAATGTTTTTATTTTTT
>CAXTPJ010000785.1:0-2015 GCA_964245855.1 uncultured Ferruginibacter sp.
CGTTGCCGGCGGAAGTGGGCGTAGCACCTGTTGCCACGGCATCATTTATTTGTGATAATAAGAATGCTTGTTGCTCTTTTCTTGCCAGCGGACCGATATCAGTTCCTTTCTCTAACGGGTTTCCAATCACCATCTTTTTGCATTGTGCTGCATAGGCTGCTACGAAGGCATCAAAAATATTTTCCTGCACATACACCCTTTCTACGGCGCAGCAACTTTGGCCGTTATTGTACACCACACCTTCCAGTACATCGGCAGCAGCTTTATCAATGTTCGCCACATCATCCATCACATATAAGGGATCTTTTCCGCCCAGTTCCAGTTGACAGGGCACCAATTTATGAGCAACTTTTTCAGCTATGTATTTACCGGTTTTGTAACTGCCGGTAAAGAAGTAACCGTTTAAAGGCAGTTCCAGCAAATGCCCGCCTACATTGCCTTTACCAATCACCGTTTGAAAGCAATTTTCAGGTATGCCGCCTTCATGCAGCAAACGTTCTATCAACAACCCTGTTAAGCTGGTATATTCAGATGGTTTGTATAAAACTGCATTGCCACCCAGCAAAGCAGGAATAAAAACATTTACGCCAACGAGGTAAGGATAATTCCAGGCAGAAATATTGGCGATAACACCCAATGGTTCATACACTATTTTTTCTTTGGTAGCGCCTTCTTCAGTAATCCATTCTTCTGCAAAATATTTGGCTGCATTGTCAACAAAAAATTTGATCCTGTTCCTGGCACCATTCAGTTCGTTCAATGATTGCTGCAATGGCTTGCCCATTTCACTCGTAAGTGTTTTGGCCAGTTCGTCTTTGTGTGTTTCCAGCAGCTCATAAAATTTACGGATCGTTTCTACCCTTTTCTCCACACTAACGGTAGCCCATAGCCGCTGCCCTTTTTTGAGCAGCTCATATTTTTTATTCACCGTTACTGCACTGTCTTCTGCTATCTCAGTAATAATTTCTTCGGTAGCCGGGTTGATGATCTGCATACTTATTTTTCGGTTTTACTTTTTATTATTTCATTGATAAAGTGATCCCGTATACTTTTTGATAGCGGCGAAGTTTCCAATCCAAGTTTATACATTCTTTCCGGGTGCCATTGCACGCCAAGTAAAAAAGGCTTGCCTGCTTTACTGATCCATTCAATTCCTTCCGGAATACCTTCGTTTGATTGTGCATTTACCTGTAACCCTTTACCCAATTGGTTGATCGCCTGGTGATGGGCGCTGTTTACTTCATCAGAATCAATGTTTGTAATTTGATTCAGCAATGTGTCTGGAACCACAGTCACTTCATGCCGTTTATCGTTGCCATCATTGCGGTGTATCAAATTTGCTGCGTTGCCTACATCCTGTACCATATCGCCGCCGAGTATGCAATTGATCAACTGCATACCACGACAAACGCCCAGCACCGGAATATTTTGTTGCTGGCTTTTGTTGAACACCGCCGTTTCAAATGCATCCCTTGCTTCATTAAAAGTGAATGGGGCATTCGGATAATCCAGCACGCTGCTGCCGTAATTTTTTGGATGGGCATCAACACCACCTGATAACACAATTGCATCTACTTCGTTTACCGCATTAAGGTTATCATCGTCTGCAGAGAGCTTTATGATTTCAATAGTATCATTGCCCATCAGCCAGTTCACATAATTGTTATGCTTTTCTTCGGTGCCGGTGTATGTGAGTCCTATTTTTATTGGAGATCGCATCTATAAAGCTTCTAAATAAAGTTGTTTGAAATTTTCTCTTGTCACGGGCTTAGGATTATTCGGGTGACAAAAATCTGCGAAAGCCAGGTCAGACAAGGTTTCTATATGATCAGCCGTGACACCGATAGCGTTCAATTTTGTTGGCAAACCGAGTTGTTGATTCAGTTCGAATAAATAATCAACTACTGATTCACCGGTTTCATTTTTTAATTCTATTGTCCTGGCCAGTTGCCTGAACTGCTCTTCCAGTCCCGGTGCGTTAAAACACATACCCTACGGCCGTTTGACTGCATTGT
>CAXTPJ010000786.1:0-2012 GCA_964245855.1 uncultured Ferruginibacter sp.
GCTTTTGATAAAACCCATGTTTTTTCTGGATGAAAAAGACAGCAACCTGTTTGATTTTGGTTATGCAACGCTGGATAAATTTTTCGAACTGGCCCCCTGGATATTGATCTTCCTGGTTCCGGCCATTACCATGCGTTCTTTATCAGAAGAAATTAAAAGCGGCACTTTTGAAATCCTCCGCACCAAACCAATTACCACCTGGCAAATTGTACTGGGTAAATATGTATCTATCCTGATTGTATTGTTACTCGTAATCGTTCCAACGGTTATTTATATTATTACCATTAAAACCCTCAGTGCCAACGGTGCCATCGATGGCGGCGGTATTACCGGAAGTTACATTGGCCTTTTTTTACTGGCCGCTGTGTTTGCAGCCATCAGCCTTTGTTGCAGCAGTTTTACCGGGAATGCAGTCGTGGCTTTTTTAATCAGCGCTTTTGCCTGCCTGCTCTTGTATTTTGGTTTCAATGCAGTAAGTAAACTGCCGGTTTTTTTGGGCAAAGCAGATTATTATATAGAAATGCTCGGCATCGATTTTCATTACCGCAGCATCAGCCGTGGCGTAATGGACAGCAGGGATATGATCTATTTCATCAGCATCATCCTGCTCTTTTTATTGATCACCGTAAGGACATTGCAAAAAAAGTAAGCCAGTAAAAGCAAATAACAAACGCATGCAAATGAAACCGAAAGGCAACAATATTTTTTCTGGAAAGTGGTGGCTGCCTTTAACCATTGTATTGTTGACCCTCGTCAACTGGCTGGCATCTGTTTATCATACCCGGATAGAAATAAACAAAGAAAAACGGTTCACTTTATCTGCTGCCACTAAAAGAATATTAAAACATTTGGATGCACCGGTACAGGTAGATGTTTTTTTAAAAGGCGAATTTCCCAGCAGCTTTAAAAAACTGGCCACCAGTACCGATGAAATTTTACAGGAATTCAAAGAAGTGGCCGGCAATAATATCCAGTACAATTTTATATCGCCGGAGGATGTGGTGGACGGCACCGATGTTAAATATGCTGATACCATTGCGGCGATGGGTTTGTATCCTATCAATTTAAAATCGCAGGTAAAAGCAGGCGAACAGCAGCAATTGGTTTACCCCGTTGCCGTGGTACATTATAAAGAAACATTGCTGCCGGTGAATTTATACAGTGGCAGCAAGTCGTTGATAACGCCAACGGAATTGAACAATGCCGAAGCCTTAATGGAATTCAAGTTTGCAGATGCCATCAGTAAACTGGTAACGCCGGCAAAACCAATGATCGCTTATTCTGCCGGCAACGGCGAATTAGGCCCGGGTGATATCCGCACCTACGACCTGTTCAATTTTACGCTGCGGAAAGATTACAATGTTTTTACCTTCAATCTTAACACGCAACCTGTTATACCCGATACTTTTAAAACACTGATGATCGTAAAACCCACACTGGCTTTCAGCGATGAAGAAAAATTAAAGATCGACCAGTTTGTAATGCGTGGCGGAAAACTGATCTTGTTCATTGATAAACTGGAAGCAGAACTCGACAGCCTGAAAAGCATGAGTAACCAGGTGGTTGCGTACGACCGTAATTTACAATTGACCGATTTATTGTTCCGCTACGGCGCCAGGATCAACAGCGATTTAGTAATGGATTTGCAATGCGACTTTTTGCCTTTTATGACAAATGGGAAAGACCAGATGGAATACCTGCACTGGAACTATTTTCCGTTGTTTGAATCGAAACAGAATCATGTTATCAATAAAAACCTTGGATTGGTTGCCGGACAGTTTGTCAATTCGATTGATACCGTTGAAGCAGAAGGCATACAAAAGACGGTTTTGCTAAGTTCATCTGCCAATTCAAGAACCATCGCCACACCGGCTTTGATCAGCGGGGCAGAAAATATCAACGCACCGGAAGCGGACAATTTTAAGAAGGCCAATATTCCCGTAGCGGTACTGCTCGAAGGAAAATTCCGTTCGCTTTTTGCCAATCGTTTATCGCAGGCAATGAAAGATAGT
>CAXTPJ010000787.1:0-2007 GCA_964245855.1 uncultured Ferruginibacter sp.
TACTGGTGAAATACATGTTTGTTATTGGCTGCCCTGTAAGGCGCAGTGATTTTTGCGTTGCCTGCAAAAGCTGCATCATAAAAATCAGCCGCTTTCCTGCGGGCATCAATGTATTCATCCAAATGCCTCAGTTTTATATCCAGTATAGCTGCCTGTAAGGTATCTAACCTCGAATTACAACCCACTACATCATGGTAATACCTTTTGCTTTGCCCATGCGAGGCAATCATTTTTAATTTTACAGCTAACGCATCGTCATCGGTAAATATTGCCCCTCCATCGCCATAAGCGCCGAGGTTTTTAGAAGGATAGAAGGAAGTACAGCCAATATGGCCAATTGCTCCCGTCTTTTTTACGCTTCCATCACTAAAAGTATAATCGCAGCCGATTCCCTGGGCATTGTCTTCTATCACAAAGAGGTTATGCCGGTTGGCAATCTCCATGATCTTTTCCATATCAGCAGCATGGCCGTATAGGTGTACCGGTACAATGGCTTTTGTTTTGGGTGTGATGGCTTTTTCCAGGCTATCAGTATCAATGCAGAAAGTTTGTTTATCAACTTCAACAAAAATGGGCTTAATATGCAATAATGCTGCCGTTTCTACGGTAGCAATGTAAGTAAAAGAAGGAGTGATGATCTCATCGCCAGGCTGCAGGCCAAGCGCCATCATGGCTATCTGCAGGGCATCGGTTCCATTGGCGCACGGGATAACATGTTTGCTGCCATTGTAAGCAGCCAGGTTTTCTGCAAAGTCGTTGAGTACTTTACCACCGATGAACATCGAACTTTCCAAAACGCCGATCACTGCAGCATCAATTTCCTGCTTGATCTTTTGGTACTGCGTTTTGGTATCTACCATTTGTAATGGCCTCATAGTCACTTTTTTTGCGTGGGCAAAGATATGAATTAGCGGTTTAGTTGCAAGATTGAAATTCCAGCCCGTTTTCGGGCTTTTTTTCAGCTAAATGCCAGTAGATTTGTTAGAAAAATAATATTGGGCAAGCTATTTTACACATTATTCCTATACGCATATAAATGGGGCATTGGCATTGCCGCTCTATGGAACCCCAAAGCTAAATTGTGGGTAAATGGCCGAAAACAGTTTCCTGTTATTCCAAATAAAAAAGGCAAACCCGTTTGGATGCATTGCGCCAGCCTCGGTGAATTTGAACAGGGCAGGCCGTTATTGGAAGCTTTTAGAAAACAATATCCATCAATTCCTATCGTATTGACTTTTTTTTCACCTTCCGGTTATGAGTTGGTGAAAAAACAAACAGGCATTGCAGATGAAATTTTTTATTTGCCGATGGACAGCAAAAAGAACGCTGAAAAAATGATTACTGCAATTGATCCCTGCCTGGTGTTATGGATCAAATATGAATTTTGGTATCATTACCTCGTAGGATTTAAGAAACGAAACATTCCTGTTTTAATAGTGGCCGGCTTATTCAGGGAGGGTCAGCCTTTTTTTAAATGGTATGGCAAAATATGGCGGGAGATGCTGCAGAGCTTTCATCATTTTTTTCTTCAGAATGAAGAATCCGTTGCATTGCTGGCCAGTGTTGGGGTAACCGGCAATGTGAGTATCAGTGGTGATACCAGGTTTGACAGGGTAATCGAAATTGCCCGCCAGTTTGAACCGATACCAATCATTGAAGCATTTTGTAAACACAGCAAAGTACTGGTGGCCGGCAGTACCTGGGAAGAAGATGAAGAAGAACTGGTGCATTATGTAAAAAATAACCCTGATATAAAATTCATTATCGCTCCGCATGAAGTCAATGAAGCCAATATAAAACATGTGCAGCAGGAATTTCCGGGATCGGTATTGTATTCGGAGATGGTGGGGGACGATAGACTACGGACGATAGACGACAGAGAACAGGCCATGGACCATGGACCATGGACAATAGACCATGGACAACAGACTGCTGGCAACCAAGAACCATCAACCAATCAAAAATCAAAAATCAAGATTATCATGGGACAAAAAATCCACCCTTACG
>CAXTPJ010000788.1:0-2006 GCA_964245855.1 uncultured Ferruginibacter sp.
AACTAACGGTTGATCTTGTTGCCAAAACGATTACGGTAAACAAAAAATCAGTTGATCTTACCCGAAAAGAATATGATTTACTACTGTATCTTGTCTCTAACAAAAACAGGGTGGTTTCTAAAAATGCCATTGCAGAAAACCTTTCCGGCGATGATGCACACCTGTACGACAACTTTGATTTTATTTATGCCCACATGAAAAACCTTAAAAGAAAACTGGCCGCAGCCGGCTGCGGTGATTACATTAAATCTATTTATGGGATGGGCTATAAGTTTACGGTAGAATGAAACTGATACAAAAAACAACCCTTGGTTATTTGATCTATTCAGTATTTATTTTACTGATAGCCATTCCTGTTTTTTACCTGGTGATACAAAATATTTTGCGGCATGAAATAGATGAAGAATTGCTGGGAACAAAAGAAATTTTGAAACCCCGTTTGCAAAAAGCATTGAGCAATCATCCGCTCGACCGCATCGATTTTCTTGATCAGAACATGACCATTGCTTTGTCTGGATCGTTGCAGGAATCTGATACGCTTTATACCGCTGAAACCTACAATGCCATTGCGAAAGAGATTATTCCTTACCGGGTAATTGAATCTGTTTTTGTACTGGATGGCAAGGCTTACAAGTTGTATAAAAAAATGTCGCTGGTAGAAACGGACGATCTTATCAAAAGTATTTTCAAAGTACAGGTATTGCTGTTGATTTTATTGCTGGCAGGAATATTTGTAATCAACCGGAATTTGTCTAAAAAAATATGGCGGCCATTTTATCAAACACTGGATAGGCTTAAGCAATATAAAGTAGAACTTGACAAATCTTTGCAGCTTGATCAATCGGGCATCAATGAATTTGCAGATCTGAATCAATCGCTAAAAGCATTGACAGAGCGGTCGCACCAGGTATTTGCCAGCCAGAAGGAGTTTACAGAAAATGCTTCACATGAGATGCAGACACCGCTGGCCATTTTTCAAAGCAAGCTGGAGCTGCTGATGC
This sequence comes from uncultured Ferruginibacter sp., assembly GCA_964245855.1. Classification (GTDB taxonomy): domain Bacteria; phylum Bacteroidota; class Bacteroidia; order Chitinophagales; family Chitinophagaceae; genus Ferruginibacter. The sequence goes on from CAXTPJ010000788.1 coordinate 1,002, forward strand.
AAACTTATCCGTTAAACGCAGAACAGGCCGGATTGATGGATGAACTGGCGGATGCCGCACAAAGGATGTGGCGGTTGAACAAAAGCTTATTGCTGCTCACCAAAATTGAGAACAACCAGTTTCCCGAGGTGGAAGCAGTTTCGTTGAACCGGGTGGTTGCACAATACATACAACAGTATGAACCGCTGGTACAAGAAAAGGAACTAACCGTTACCGTTGAAGAGCAGGCTGAACTTACTGCAGCAGCCAGCAAAACATTGATGGAAATTTTGCTGGGCAATTTAATTGGCAACGCCATCCGGCACAATGTGGCACAGGGAAAAATAATGATCAGGATAAAGGCTAATGAACTGGAAATAAGCAACAGCGGAAAACAAACATCGCTGAACGAGAAGAATTTATTCCGCAGGTTTCAAAAGGAAAGCGCAGACAGCAACAGCATTGGTTTGGGACTGGAGATCGTTAAAAAAATTACCGAGTTATATGGCTACCAACTTAACTACCGATTTGATGACGGGCTGCATTGTTTTAGCGTGCGGATTCATTCCTAAAAAAATTGGGATATAAAAAATTGTCGAAATTAAAAAAGGCTTTCAGCAAAACTGAAAGCCTTTTGTTTGTGGTGTGGGCCGGGATTGAACCGGCGACACAAGGATTTTCAGTCCTTTGCTCTACCAACTGAGCTACCGCACCATCACCCATTGCTGAGTAATTCCCTTTCGGGGCAGCAAAAATAGGAGTTTTGATTTAAAAATCATCAAACAAATCCATCTAATTATTTTCCTGCCCCTTTTTTATTTATTTCATGGAGGCAATGTCGATCACAAAACGGTATTTCACGTCTGATTTCAACATTCTTTCATACGCCTGGTTGATGTAATCCGCCTTGATGACTTCTACATCCGAAACAATGTTATGTTCAGCGCAATAATCCAGCATTTCCTGGGTTTCTTTTATGCCGCCAATTAATGAACCGGCCAAAGAACGGCGTTTGCCAATAAGGCT
>CAXTPJ010000789.1:0-2005 GCA_964245855.1 uncultured Ferruginibacter sp.
ATAAATATTTTTAAAAATTGAATAATAATAATTTTCTGAATGGGTATATGATTTCGAAGCTTAGTTGGTGAATATTTCTAAAACCGTGCCATAAACAAAATCAAAAAATTTTCAATTAAATCCTTTCACAGATTTTTAACGCCTGAAAAATTGATTACAGCTTGAAATACTGGTCAGAAGAAATTTTTGAATAACATTTAAAGGAGTTGTTGAGGCATGCGGGTACCAGGTTGAGATAAATTGGCATCAAAAGGGCTTAAAGTACAAAAGCCTCCACTCAGGGAAGCCAATACACTTACTAGTAACAAAGAAAATAAATAAGGCCAGTATAGAAATACAGCCCGTTTTAAATCCAATATCCTATGAAAAACCGATGTATTAACGCCAGGGAAAGATGGTTATTGTGTTTGGAGAAAAATTATTGCTAAAAAATCTAAATAAATGTTGCACTATAAAGAGCTTTAAATAGGGATGTTTAGCACAAAAAGAGTTAAAAGCTAATACCCGCTTGATTTGTAAGATATCTTATCATAAAAAAAATAAGCAGGTAAAAGCTAAAAAATATTTATGAAAATTATTAAACCGCAGGATCAATTTTACCGTATGTAAAACTGGTTTTTCAAAGGATATGGATTTAAAACGGGGCAAGATATCTATCTACAGCCCCTTTTTATGCTTTTAAATAACCGGTTACTTTTCTTTTGTACAATGTACAACCCCGCTATCACCAGGGCAACACCTACAAAGGTGTTAATGCTGATCGGTTCACTTAACAAAGCTGAAGCCAGTATAAATCCAAACACAGGACAGAGAAAAAGCCAAAAGGAAGCCTTTACCGGATTATCTTTTAACAGGTATAACCACAATTGAACGGCACCAATAGAAACAGGTATGGCCAACCACAACATTCCACCGATTGATTTTATATCATACACATTTTTAGGCGCCTCATAAAAAACAAACAGTAACGGTAACAATAATATTCCGCCAAATAGGGTTTGCCAACCATTGATGACCAATATGTGCAGATCGTTCCATTTATTTTTTGCAAAATATACGGCACCTGTTGAGTAGCCGAGCATGCTAATGAGCAACAGCGTTAAACCACCTGGTGTGGCATAACTATTTTTTAGCAATGGATAAGCTGCAACCAAAATACCCGCAGTGCACAACAGCAAACTTGCAATGGTTGTTTTTTTAATGGGCTGCCTTAACCATATTGCTGTAATGATACTGATGAAAACCGGGTTGCTCCCGATAGACAAGGTGCCAAGTCCTGCTGAAACATTTTGCATTGCAATTACATACAGGCCAAGATAAATACTGATGTTAAGCACGCCATAAACAGCTATCTGTTTCCATTCAGACTGTTGCGGCAACCTTTTTTTCATAACTACATGCGATATAAATAGCATGATAGCAGCAGCAATAAAAAACCGGGAAACGGCTATTACAAATGGTTGTGCCGATTGAAGTGCGATCTTGGTTGCAGCAGATGCAGAAGCCCATAAAAAAGCAAAACAGCACCCTGCAGCAATTAGTTTAACATTATAAGCGCCGGTTTTTTTCATTCCTCAAATTGAGGATGCAAGTTATTGATTAACGAAAGAATTGATACTTAAAAAAGGAAAGCGAATGGTAAAAGGATTACCAGCCCATCCACAACATACCCACCCCGCAAATAAGAATGGTAAACCCTCCCAGCACATGCATGTACTTTTCCAGTTTTTGTGTGGTGCTGATGGCGATGCCAAAATAACCGAGCAGTACCATCGCAAGCATGGTAATTAATGTACAGGTTGTATAAATGATGATGAGAACTATCATTCCCCACCAGCTATTTTGTGCAGCCGGAAAATAGAGCAAAGGTATCATTGGTTCGCAGGGGCCTAAAACAAAAATGATGAACATAACCCAGGGCGTTACCTTAAAACGTTCCTGCGGGGCCACTGCCTCATTATGATGGTGTTCGTAAACATACAGGCCGCCATCATTGTCCATATCA